>NZ_AJWE01000088.1:0-96950 GCF_000281145.1 Rhizobium sp. CF142
GGCGGCTGCCGTTGCGCTGTCCTGTACAGTTGTGACCGTCAGCGCGGAACCGGTCATGACGGCTACGGACGCCGTACGCGGTGTCAAACAGACCCGCGAAATCAAGCCGCAGTTCCGCAAGCGTGTCGTCCGTCTTGCCACCAGTGAAAAGCCCGGCACCATTATCGTCGACACCAACAACAAGTTTCTCTACCTCGTCGAAGGCAATAATCGCGCTACGCGCTACGGCATCGGCGTCGGCCGCGACGGCTTCGGCTGGTCGGGTGTCGTGACGGTCGGTCGCATGGCCGAATGGCCGAGCTGGACGCCACCGGCTGAGATGCGCGCCCGCGAGGCCCGCGAGGGTCACAATCTTCCCGCCGTTCAGCCCGGCGGCCCGGATAATCCGCTCGGCGCACGTGCCATGTATCTCTACAAGGGCGGCCGCGACACGATCTTCCGCATTCACGGCACCAACCAACCCTGGACGATCGGCCTCAACATGTCGTCAGGCTGCATCCGCATGATGAATAGCGACGTGACGCATCTTTACAACCGTGTATCGGTCGGCACCAAGGTCATTGTCGTCGGCCCCGGCAACAAGCAGGGCAATGTCGCCTTCCAGGACAAGGGCATCGATATCCTGCGGACCATGTTTGGCGGTTGAGCAAGACTTTCAATAAGAAAATAAAGGCGTATCTGGTGCGCCTTTTTATTTTTTAAGATTGTGACCAGAACTCTGCCACAGACAGCGGCGACTGCCTGAAGACGAACATCGTCACCAACGCGGTCAACGTCGGTATTTCCTACCATTGGTGATTTTGAGTGCAGGCTGCGGACTATTTGGTACCGCAGCTCACCTTGCCTTCGACGACGAAGAAGCTTGTGCTGCCTTCGATCCGCAAAGCATAAGTGCCGCTAAAATTCGGTGAAGTCTTGCCGTGCTCGCCGGCGAGAACCGCGAGATCCAGAGATTCGCTTTCAGCATCGGCACCTTCCGTCGTGAAAACTTCCAGGCGCAGATCGCCATCGCGCGACCAGCGGTTTGTCAAATCCTTCGATTCGAGGATCCGCTTGCCAAAGTTCTTGGATTTATTGGCGTCCTTGAGCATCAGCGCACCACGGAAATGGATCAGTTTGTGGCCGCCTCCGTCTTCAAATGCGCTTTCTAGCGTGAAGCGCAGATCCTTGTCGTCTGCAGAACAGAAATACCTGACATCGGCGTGCGCCGCACCAGCCGCGCCGAGCAATACGGCAAGCACCATCAATCCACGCCACATAGTCAAAGCTCCTGAGATCGGCCCCGCGATCTGCCAATGAATCGGTGCTCTCAGGCTAGCGGCAAATCCCTTAATTTTTCAGGCACAGCACCACCATAAGCCCAGTCCAGGAGCTCGACGGTGTGCAGGATCGGCGTTGATGTGCCTGATCCGATCTGGGTGATGCAGCCGATATTGCCGGTGGCGATAATATCGGCCTTGGTCGCCTCGATGTTCTTGACCTTGCGAACCTTCAGGGCTGCGGAAATATCCGGCTGCATGATGTTGTAGGTGCCGGCCGAGCCGCAGCAGAGATGGCCCTCGGCCGGATCGCGAACGGTAAAACCTGCCGCCTTGAGCAGATGCTTTGGCGCCATGGTGATCTTCTGCCCATGCTGCATGGAACAGGCTGAGTGATAGGCGACTGTGATGCCCTTCGGCATATGTGCGGGCAGATCGAGGCTGGCCAGATATTCGGTGATGTCCTTGGCCAGTGCCGAGACGCGCGCCGCCTTGCCGGCATAGGCGGGGTCAAGGCGCAGCATATGGCCATAGTCCTTGATCGTCGTGCCGCAGCCGGAGGCGGTGATGATGATCGCGTCGAGGCCGCCAGCCTCGATCTCGCGGGTCCAGACATCGACATTGGCGCGCGCCGAGGCGAGAGCCTGCTCTTCGCGCCCCATATGATGGACGAGAGCGCCGCAGCAGGCCTCGCCCTCGGGGACGACCACCTCCACGCCCAATCGTGTCAGCAGCCGGATGGTCGCCTCATTGATGGCGGGATCGAGAACGGGCTGCGCGCAACCGGTGAGGATCGCGACGCGGCCGCGGCGTTCGGCCTGCGGCTCATACCGGCCAGGCCGGGCAAAAGGCGACGGCGCGGGAATGCTTGATGGCGCAAGCGCCAGCATGGCTGCAAACGGCTTAAGTGCTGCCCCGCGCATCAGGCCGGCAAAGGGACGACCAATGCGGGCAAGTGCAAGTGCTGCGCGAAACCGGCCGGGATAGGGCAGCACTGCCGCCAGAATGGCGCGCGTCAGCCGGTTCATGAACGGCCGCTTATAGGTCTTCTCGATGTGAACCCGGGCACGGTCGACGAGATGCATGTAGTCGACGCCGGAAGGACAGGTCGTGGTGCAGGCAAGGCAGGAGAGACAGCGGTCGATATGAGTGACGACTTGCGTATCTGCCGCGCGGCCGTTTTCCAGCATGTCCTTGATGAGATAGATGCGCCCACGCGGGCTATCGAGCTCATTTCCGAGCGTGACGTAGGTCGGACAGGTGGCGGTGCAGAAACCGCAATGAACGCATTTACGCAGGATCTGCTCGGATTCGGCCACATGCGGATCGGCAAGCTGGGCAAGGGTGAAGTTGGTCTGCATTTCAGTGTCCCGCCATCTTCCCCGGGTTGAAGATCCCCGCCGGATCGAACTTTTCCTTCACGCGGCGCGAAAGAAGTGCCACTGCCTCTTCCTCGGGATGGAAGGCCGATGTCGCCGCTCTTGCCTGAGCCGAGGCGCGGATGAGCGTCGCATGACCGCCGCCGAGCGCCTTGATGAAGCGGCGGACCAGACCGGCTTCCGGATCGGCTTCCATACGCATCCAGACGAGACCACCCTGCCAATCGTAGAAAGCATCGACACCGGCTTCCAGCCGGAGCGCCGCGACAAGCTGATGGCCAGTGCCCGGTGCGACGGAAGCACGCCAGACAGGTCGGGCGGTACCATCGGCATAGGGCGCGACATCGCGGACTTCCTGCCAGAGCTGGCGGCTGGCGGCCCGATCCAGGCTCGCGACCTGGCCGAAGGGCGCCATCGCCGACAGAAGCTTTGCCACGCGCGATTCCACCGAGCCGGGGAGGCCTTCGATGCGCAGCACGGTCGCCTCTCCCTCGGGCAGCTTGCCGGCGAGGAATTTCCAGGTGACGGTCAAAGGCAGATGCGCAGCACCCGAGACCTCCACCGGCAAAGCCATGGCCGCTGCCATAGCATTTGCGGCCTCGGCATCGTTGAGACCAGAGATGACGACAGTCTCCCCTGTCTTCGCACGCGGCGGTACACGGAAAGTCACCTCAGTCAGGAAGCCGAGCGTACCGTGCGAGCCGGCGAGCAGCTTCACCAGATCGAGGCCCGTGACATTTTTCATCACGCGGCCGCCCGCCTTGATGATCTCGCCTTTGCCGTTGACGAAACGGATGCCCAGCAGGCTGTCCCGCGCAGCGCCCGCCACGAAGCGACGCGGGCCGGAGACATTGGCGGCAAAGACGCCGCCGATCGTCGGTTCGCCCGAGGTGCCCATCACGGCGCGATGATCCATGGGTTCGAAAGCCAGCATCTGGTTGTTTTCGGCAAGGGCCGCCTCGACTTCGGCGATTGGCGTGCCGGCCCTCGCGGTCATCACCATCTCACCGGGATTGTAGGAGACGATGCCGGACAGACCAGTCGAGCGCAGGCGATCCTCCGCCTCGACCGCATTGCCGAAACCCGAGCGCGTATCGCCGCCGCTGATGGCGAGCCCACGCCCCTCTTGCGCATGCGCGCGGATGATCGCCGCGGCTTCTTCTTCGCTTGCAGCCACCAGATCGATCATGCGGCAGGACGCCCCTCGAGCGGGAAGACCTTGGAAGGGTTCAGCAGCCATTGCGGATCGAAGGCGGCGCGGGCCGCCATCTGCTGGGCAAGATCGACCTCGGAATATTGGTGGCGCATCAGGTCGCGTTTCTCGATGCCGACGCCGTGCTCGCCGGTCAGGCAGCCGCCGGCATCGACGCAGAGCTTCAGGATATCGTTGCCCGCCGCCTCGGCCCTGGCGGCATCCTCGGGGTCATTGGCATTGAAGAGGATCAGCGGATGCATGTTGCCGTCGCCGGCATGGAAGACATTGGCGACGCGCAGGCCGTAGCCGGCGACGATCTCGGACGTCCGCTGCAGCACATGCGAAAGCTGGCTCAGCGGCACAGTACCATCCATGCAGATGTAATCGGCGATGCGACCGGTGGCGCCGAAGGCGGACTTGCGTCCTTTCCAGATCAGCGCCGCCTCGGTTGCCGACTGGCATTCACGCACCGTCTTGACGCCGTGTTTGCGGGCGATGTCGACGATGCTTTTCAGCATGTCGTCCATTTCCGCCTCCGATCCCTCGACCTCGACGATCAAGAGCGCACCGACATCGAGCGGGTAGCCGGCATGAGCGAAGGCCTCGCAGATTTCGATCGCCGGCTTGTCCATGAATTCGATGGCGACGGGAATGATGCCGGCGGCGATGACGTCGGCGACACAGCGGCCTGCCTCTTCGGAGCTTTCGAAACCGAAAAGCACCGGCCGGGCGCCCTCCGGCTTGGCGATCAGGCGTACCGTCGCTTCGGTGACGATACCGAGCTGGCCCTCATGACCGCAGACGAGGCCGAGCAGATCGTAGCCCGCCGCATCCAGAGCCTTGCCGCCGAGTTCGATCACCGTGCCGTCGGTCAGCACCATCTTGACGCCGAGCAGATTGTTGGTCGTGACACCATATTTCAGACAATGCGCACCACCGGAATTCATGCCGATATTGCCGCCGATCGTGCAGGCCAGCTGCGAGCTCGGGTCGGGAGCATAGAAGAAACCGTCCGCCGAGACTGCTTCGGAAATATTGAGATTGGTGACACCGGCCTGAACCACGGCGCAGCGATTGGCGAAGTCGATGTCGAGGATGCGGTTCATCTTCGACAGGCCGAGCACGACGGCATCTTCCTGCGGGATGGCGCCGCCCGAAAGCGACGTGCCGGCCCCACGAGGGACGACCGGAATGCCGTAGCGATGACAGTATTTCATGATGGCTGCCACTTCCGCGGTCGAGCGCGGCAAGGCAACGGCGAGCGGCAGGCGACGGTAGGAGACGAATGCATCGGTCTCGAAGGGCACGAGTTCGCGCGCTTCGTGGATCAGACATTCCGGCGGCAGGAGATCGACGAGATCGGCAACGATTTCCTTCCGGCGCGCAAGAACTTGGGGGCGCGGAGCGAGGAACGAAATGGCGTCGGACATGGCGTTCTCCCTCGGCCAACATGACGGAAACCGGTGACAAATCCTCCCTGTGACCGGCTCTCTCGGCTTAGCACTTTCCCGAAACCGGCGCAAATGTTAAGCACTTATTCCAAAAGGGAAAAAGTTGTAAAAGCTTATGACCAATCTGGGTGATCTCGAAATCTTTGCCAAGGTCGTTTCGACCGGCAGCATGTCTCTCGCCGGCCGCGCGCTCGGCTTTTCCCCTGCCGTCGTCTCCAAGCGTATCAAGCGGCTGGAGGACCGGCTCGGCACGCGGCTTCTGCAGCGCACGACGCGGCAGATTTCGCTCACCGAATCCGGCCAGGGTTTTTACGACCGTGTTCTCGGCATCCTTGCGGGGATCGAGGAGGCGGAATTCTATATTTCCGGCCGCTCTGCGCAGATGCATGGCACGCTGAAGATCTCCGCGCCCACCTCCTTCGGCCGCATGCATATCGCCCCTTATCTGAAGGCTTTCATGGAGGCGCATCCGGAACTGGCGATCAATCTGGTGCTGACCGACGAGTTCAGCGATATCGTCGGCGGCGGCTTCGATCTTGCCATCCGGATCGCGGAGCTGACCGATTCCAGCCTTGTCGCACGCCGGCTCGCGCCTGTGCGCCGGGTGCTCTGCGCCTCGCCTGATTATGTTGCTGCCCATGGCATGCCAAAACATATCGAAGAGCTGAAGCAGCACCGCTGTCTGCCGGCCCATAACAATGATGTCTGGCGACTGGACGGCCCGGATGGCGCCTTCAGCCTGCGGCCCGAAGGCATGCTGATTACCAATTCCAGTGAGGTGATCCGCGAAACAGTCATTGCTGGCCTCGGCATTGCGCTGCGTTCCACCTGGGACATCGGCGAAGAGCTGAAGAACGGCAAGCTCGTGCAGGTGCTGCCGGCCTACGAGGGATCGCACAATGTTACGCTTTCGGCGGTTTACCCGAGCCGGCAGTTTCTGCCGGCCAAGGTTCGGCTGTTCATCGATTTTCTGGCCGAGCTCTACGGCCCGGTTCCCTATTGGGAGCGCTGAGGCTCAGGTGAGCAGGCGACTAATCAGCCAGCCGCTCGATGACGAGATCGAGAAGCGCCCTTAGCCGCGCCAGCCGCTTCATATCGCGGTGGTAGCCGACCCAGGTATCGCGGCCGGGCGGCGCTTCGCCGAGATCGACGGGCTCGATGGATGGGATGGCATCGCCGAGCGGGCGCGGCAGGACGGCAAGGCCGGCGCCGTTAGCGCAAAGGGTCGCCTGCACATCTCTGTTGTTGCTGCGCATGGCGATATCAGCCTTCGGCAGCAGACGCTTCAGCCAGCCGACATCCGGCATGCCGCCGAAGGCCTCATCCATGGTGACCAGCCGGGCGCCGGTCCCATTACCGGCCTCGGGATGTGGCAGGCCGCGGCGGATATAGAGGCGGTAATCGATATGCAGCAGCTTGCGGGATATGACCTCCGTCTCGGTGAATGGGGCGATGCGGAAGACGATATCGGCCTCGCGGCGCGCGAGACTCATGAGGCGGCTGTCGGTCAGGAGTTCGATGACGACTTTCGGATAGATAACCGAGAACTCCGCCAAGACAGGTGAAAGCACATGCGCGCCGAACCAGTCCGACGATGAGAGCCGTAGCAACCCGTCGAGCTGCCTGTTCTGGCCGGCAAGTTCGCGCTCCAGGCCGAGCGCTTCCTCTTCCATACGTTCTGCATGGGCAAAGACGGTCGCACCCTCATCCGTCAGGATGAAACCATCAGCGGTACGCTGGAAGAGCGTCTGGCCGAGCGAGATTTCGAGTGCACGCAGCCGCCGGCCCATGGTCGGCTGCGTCAGGCCGAGGCTGCGGGCGGCAGCACCCAGCGTTCCAAGACGCGCGATGGCGAGAAAGAGTTTGAGATCGCTCCATTCCAAGGGTCTAGCCTCAAACAAAAATGCATGATCTACATACGTTATCTTTGATTTTCATTCAGAATTCAATGCGGCATTCTGCATCCAACAGATCAAGGAGACGTTCCATGAGCAGCATGAAAGCAGCGCTTGTCGAAGCGCAGAATGCCGAATTCACCATTGCCGATATTGCAAAGCCTGTCGCGGAAGCCGGTCAGATTCTCGTGCGCATCAAGGCCGCCGCGCTCAATCCGCTGGATATGAAGATCCGGGCCGGCGAGGCCGCCCATGCACGCCATCCCCTGCCCGCCATTCTCGGCATCGATATGGCCGGGATCGTCGAGGCGGTAGGTGCCGGTGTGACCAGTTTTCGCATCGGTGACGAAGTCTATGGCATGACGGGCGGCGTCGGCGGGTTGCAGGGATCGCTAGCGGAATATGCCGCCGTCGATGCCGATCTCGTTGCGCTGAAGCCGCGCAATCTCACCCTGCGCCAAGCGGCGGCCCTTCCGCTAATCGCGATCACCGCCTGGGAAGGTCTGGAGGAGCGCACGCAGGTCAAGGCAGGGCAAAAGGTGCTGGTTATCGGCGGCGGCGGCGGTGTGGGCCATATCGCCGTGCAGATGGCGGTTGCCGCCGGTGCACAGGTCTATGCCGTCGATGGAGCTTCGAAAGGTGACTATATCAGCAGTATCGGTGCGACGCCGATCGACTATGCGAAGGAGACGACGGAAGAGTATGTCGCCCGCATTACTGGCGGGAAAGGCTTCGCCATCGTCTATGACACGATCGGCGGAAAGGGTCTCGACGCCGCCTTCCAGGCCGTCGCCAAGTTTGGCCATGTCGTCAGCAGCCTCGGCTGGGGCATGCACTCGTTGGCGCCGCTCTCCTTCAAAGGCGCCAGCTATTCCGGCGTTTTCACGCTGGCGCCGTTGCTGACCGGCGAAGACCGCACCCACCACGGCGAAATCCTCAAGCAGGTTGCACAGCGCGTCGAAGCCGGAACGCTGAGGCCAAACCTAGACCCGCGGCCGTTTTCTCTCGCCGAGGTAAGCGATGCCTATCGCCTGCTCGAAAGCCGGCGAGCCGAGGGCAAGGTCGTCGTGGAGATCTGACGCTCTATCTATTCGTTTCCCGCAATTCCACACGCAAAACCGCCAGACACCTTT
The DNA here is from genome assembly GCF_000281145.1 of Rhizobium sp. CF142. Classification (NCBI taxonomy): domain Bacteria; kingdom Pseudomonadati; phylum Pseudomonadota; class Alphaproteobacteria; order Hyphomicrobiales; family Rhizobiaceae; genus Rhizobium; species Rhizobium sp. CF142. Next base: position 8,313 of record NZ_AJWE01000088.1, read on the forward strand.
ACTGGAATTGCTTAGCGCGCCAGATCGAGATAGGCGCTCGCGACCATTGCATCGATATCCGCGGGCACCGGCACGATACAGGATTCGGCGCCGACACCGCGCTTTGCGACCCGCTCCAGGCAGCGGGCCTGCAGGGTGAAGCCGAGGTCCATGGATTCGACCGAGTTCCCAAGCGGGCGCGGGCCGGCAAGATTGGCCATATGGCCGCCACCGAGCACGTGGAAGGACCGACCATCCTTCAGATGGAAGGTCTCGATAAAATCGGCCTCGTAGCGGTCGATATCAACGACATCGGGATGGCTGCGGAAGGCTGCGACATCGATCTCATGGGGGAAATGACCCCCGTTCATGAGGATCGCGCCGTCCTTGATCAGCGGCAGATCGGCGGCAGTGACGATGCCGGGGAAACCCGTGACGGTGGCGATCACGTCCGCCGAGCGGATCGCCTGTTCGCGGAGCGGCGTGATGAAGCCGTCGAGATGCGCCTCGAGGCTGGTAACGGGATCGATATCGACGACGCTGACCGTCGAGAAGGCATTGCGGAAGGCGGCGGCCGTGCCCTTGCCGCAGGCGCCGTAACCGAAGACGGTCACACGCTTGCCATTGGTGGAGCGGTTGGTGAAGCGCATGTAGCTTTCGAACAGGCTCTGGCCGACGGCATGCCGGTTTTCGGCAAACTGCTTGATCGGGCTGTCATTGATGACAAGGATCGGCATTGCCAGCTTATCGCGCATCGGCAGCAGGCGGGTCCGGCCGGAGGTCGTTTCCTCCGTGCCGCCGAGCAAATTGGCATAGGGCCTCTCGGTTGCGATCGCGAAGAGATCACCACCATTGTCCAGCAGGAGATCGGGTTTTTCGGCAACGACGGCTTCAAGGCTCTGGTGGTGGGCGACGGGATCGGTCGTCTGGGTTGCGAAGACAGTGATGCCCTGCGCGCGCAGGAATTCCACAGTTGCCGGCTGGGTGCTGTTCAGATTGCCGGTGCAGATCAGGCGCGCCCCACCTGCCCGCAGGGTCATCAGCAGAGCGACCGTCTTCGGTTCCAGATGGATGCCGGTGCCGATTGAAAGATCGGCAAAGGGGCGCGTCGTTTCGAATTCCGCCGCCGTTGCCTTCAGCAGGCGGCAGCTATTGCCGATCCAGTCTATGCGTGTCGCAGGTTTTTCCATCTCGTGCCCTTTGGTTCCCCTCTGTTCTAGCGAGGCAAAGATGGGGCGGGCATGGAGATATTTCTGATGAAAGGGCAGAAAAACTGCCCTTTCAGGATGCGCCGCCCGAGCGAAGCAGCCAGTTGCGGAGCGCTGCGAAGGCCGGCCGTTTCGCATCCGATGTCCGGCAGCAGAGGCTGTAACCAGCCGGCCGGCGGATGAAGCCGTAAGGGGCGGCCAGAATGCCGCGGGCGAGATCGTCCTCGATCGAAGCTTTCGGCGCCAGCGCAACGCCGAGGCCCGCACGGGCAGCGCCCACTGCCAGAAGAAGATCCTCAAATTCCCGAAGACGGGAAAAGGCAACAGGGGGCGTACCGCTTTCTGCAAACCATTCTGTCCAGAGTTTCGGCGCGCTGCGGCTGACAAGGATGTTTGCTTCCGCCAAGGCCGCGGCGTCGCCTGCAAGTCTGCCGGCCATTGCGGGCGTTGCAACCGGGCCGAATTCATCCTCCATGAAGCGTGTTTCGGTGATACCGGCAGAAGATCTGATCTCGCCGCCCATGATCACGGCGTCGAAATCCGGATGTTGCGACAAGGGTTCGACTACCGTCATCGGCACGATATCGATCTCGATATTGCCAAGGCTTGCCTGCATGTCGGCCGCTCGCGGCATCAGCCACCAGATGGCGAAAGCCGACGGCACGCCAAGGCGGATGCGCTGCCTGCCCGCCTCTTCGAATTCATCGGCGGCGCGTTTCAATATGGTCAGGGCAGCACCGGCAGCCTCGGCAAAGGCGCTTGCCTTCTCGGTCGGAACCAGCCTGCGGCCGTCACGCACGAAGAGCTTGCTGGCGAGGTGATCTTCGAGCGTCGATATCTGCTGGCGCACGGCGCCGCGCACCACGCCCAGCTCTTCGGCCGCCTTCAAAATGCTACCGTGACGACAGACAGCTTCAAAGGCGCGGATCGCGTTGAGGGGTGGGAGTCGCATGGTTACCACATTGTAGAAAATCACGGTGGATCAGAAGATCTCGCCATTGAATGAAAGGCAAGGTCGGGCCATATTGTACAGCTGTGCAAAACGACGCATTCGGGACAGGAAATGGCGAGATTTCCGAACCTGCCTGGTCTCGATTTTTCCTATGTACAGTGGATAAAATAGTTTTTCGGTTCGTTTTGCACGTATGGATCGCGCAAGCTTTTCATATCATACTAATATAATAACGACTCAGCCTAACGAACGTAAAGGTGACCCGACAATTGACCCTTCTTGCCCGCCTGGCTTCTGATGTGCAACTCATGTTTCGGCGTCCGCCGCGACAGCAATATGCTGCGCTCTGTTACCGGGTCAAAAAGAAGACGGGTGAGCTCGAAGTTCTGCTGATGACCAGCCGCGATACCGGGCGCTGGGTGATCCCCAAGGGCTGGCCGATGAACCGCAAATGTGCCTATGAAGTTGCGGCACAGGAAGCCCTGGAAGAGGCTGGCGTACGCGGCACGGTGGAGACCGAAACGCTCGGCGACTATACCTACCCCAAAGTTTTGCGCGACGGCATGAAGGTGACCTGCAAGGTCCAGGTCTATGCCCTCGAAGTGACTGGTGTGGCGAAGAATTTCAAAGAAAAGGGCGAGCGGACCGTCGAGTGGGTTTCCTGCGACGAAGCGGTCAAGCGCGTCCAGGAACCCGAACTGCGTAACCTGTTCCTCGCCTTTAAACGGCGCATGGCTGAAAAACTTTCTGGCGGCATTCCGAAACAAATTCCGGCGGAATAAGTCTTGCCATCTTGTGCCGCTAGAAAAGGCGGCGCAAAAGCAGGACTTAGCCAGGAAACAGAATGCCGCAACGCAACGCCGTCCTTACGAAACGCACGCTTGATAAGGATCTCGACAAGGTCACCCATGTCGAGGATGCGGCCAAATATGTCTCGCGACGGCTGGTGGCGCCCGGGCTTGGCTTGATCTTTCTCGGCCTGGCGATGCTTTTTGCCGGTGTCTATGTGTTTGACAGGCCCGGCGCGGTGCTGGTGATTGCGGCTGCAGCACTTGCCGCCTACATGGCGATGAATATCGGCGCCAATGACGTGACCAACAATGTCGGCGCAGCGGTTGGTGCACGCGCCATCACCATGAAACAGGCGCTCATCATCGCCGCGATCTTCGAGGTGCTGGGCGCGACGATTGCCGGCGGCGAGGTCGTCAAGACAATTTCGTCCAGTATAGTCGATACGGTTCAGGTCCCGCCGGCAACACTCGGCTGGATCATGATGGCGGCGCTCACGGCTGCCGCACTCTGGATCAACCTCGCCACCTGGATGAATGCGCCGGTTTCGACGACGCATGCGATCGTCGGTGCTGTGATCGGTGCCGGCGTGGGAGCGGTCGGATTCGAGCCGGTCAATTGGCGGGTCATGCTGGAAATCACCGCGAGCTGGATAACCTCGCCGTTGATCGGCGGGCTGGTCGCCGCGGGGCTCCTCTATCTGGTCAAGACCCTCATCCTCTATCGCGAGGACAAGATCGCCGCCGCCAGGCAATGGGTTCCCATCATGATCGCCGTGATGGCCGGCGGTTTCATGGCCTATATGGTGCTGCAGCTCGCGCCGCGGGGCCGATACTCGTCGCTGACGATCCTCCTGATCGGCATCGGGATCGGTCTCGTCAGCTGGCTCGTGGTGCGGCCGGTCGTCTTGCGGCAGGCAGAGAATCTCGAAAACCGCAACAGCTCGCTTCGCACATTGTTCCACTTTCCGCTGATCGGTTCGGCCGCCCTGCTCTCTTTCGCGCATGGCGCAAACGATGTCTCCAATGCGGTCGGTCCGCTTTCGGCGATCGTTCACTCTGCCGGTATTGCCGACAACAGCATGATCGGCCACCCGCCGCTCTGGGTGATGCTGATCGGCGCCTTTGGAATCTCGGTCGGCCTTTTGCTTTTCGGGCCGCGCCTTATCCGGCTCGTCGGTGAGGAGATCACCAAGCTCAATCCGACGCGCGCCTATTGTGTAGCGCTCTCGACCGCCTTCACGGTCATCGTCGCCTCCTGGCTCGGCCTGCCGGTGAGCACCACCCATATCGCCGTCGGCTCGGTGTTCGGCGTCGGCTTTTTCCGCGAGTGGTACACGCGCAATTCGAAGCGCCGTATCAAATTCATACGCCGCAAGACTGAAAGCTTCGAGATCGACGAACTGGAGCCGAACGTTCATGAAGCCCGACGGCGTTATCTGGTTCGCCGGTCGCATTTCATGACGATTGTCGGGGCGTGGGTCATCACAGTGCCGGTCTCGGCCGCGCTTGCGGCGGTGATTTATTGGGCTATGTTCGCGCTCTTCATGTGAGTCAGGGTCTCAGAATGCGCGCCAATTTCCGCATGCAGCGGCTTTTCATCAATGCTCCCCTGTCAAAAGGTGCCGCCGTCGAGGCCAATTCGGAGCAGTTCAACTATCTCGCCAATGTCCTGCGCATGGACGAGGGTGCGGAAATTCTGCTCTTCAACGGCCGCGACGGCGAATGGAAGGCGAGCCTCTCCTTCCCGACCCGCAAGCGCATCCTGCTCGCGGCGACGGAAGAGACCAGGCCGCAGCCTGCCCCATCCGACCTGCACTATCTCTTTGCGCCGCTGAAGGTCGGCCGCATGGATTATCTGGTGCAGAAGGCGGTGGAAATGGGCGCCGGCTTTTTGCAGCCGGTCATGACCCAGCATGTGCAAGGCAAGATCACCAATCTCGACAAGATCCGCGCCAATGTCATCGAAGCGGCGGAACAGTGCGGCATCCTCGGCATTCCCAATGTGGCCGAGCCCGTGCGGCTTGCCGATCTGCTCGACCGCTGGCCTGCGGACCGGCGCATCATCTATTGCGATGAGGGCGACGCCGGGCAGAACCCGCTGCCGCTGCTTTCCAAAGTGACCGAAAGGAAGCTCGCGCTTCTGGTTGGCCCGGAAGGCGGCTTCTCCGGGGAGGAGCAGACGCGCCTGCGCAGCCTGGATTTCGTGACCGCAATCCCGCTTGGTCCACGCATCCTGCGCGCCGATACGGCGGCGGTCGCGGCAATGGCAGTGATACAGGCTGCAATCGGCGATTGGAATTAACTGCCGAAGGCCGATCGAAAGGAAAGTGCTGCTATTTTTTTGATGACATATTGAAAGAATTTCACTTGCAACTTAGCTGGCTTGGGCACTAATCACCCTTCAAATTGCCCCGGCCCCGGCGCCTTCCCGAATACAGGTATTTTCATGGCTCGCGACACCACCGACCAGACGCCGATCTCTTCGGTTCAGGAGCTGACCGACTATCTCGCCGCCGGCAATAAGCCGAAGGACCGGTTCCGCATCGGCACGGAACATGAGAAGTTCGTCTTCTTCCGCAAAGACAACAGCCCGGTTCCCTATTTCGGCGAAGCCAGCATCTCCGCGCTGCTGAAGGGTCTGCAGGCCAAGTCCGGCTGGGAGCCGATCACGGACGGCGACAATATCATTGGTCTTGGCGAGCAGAATGGCATGGGTGCCATCTCGATCGAGCCCGGCGGCCAGTTCGAGCTCTCGGGAGCGCCACTCGAAAACATTCACCAGACCTGCAAGGAATCCAACCAGCATCTGGCGCAGGTGCGCGAGATCGCAGAGCCCATGGGCATCGGTTTCCTCGGTATCGGCGGCAGCCCGACATGGACCTATGCGGAAACCCCGCATATGCCGAAGTCGCGCTACGAGATCATGACCAGCTACATGCCCGACGTCGGCAGCCGCGGTCTCGACATGATGTATCGCACCTGTACGATCCAGGTGAACCTCGATTTCTCCTCGGAAGACGACATGCGCCGCAAGATGCGCGTCTCGATGAAGCTGCAGTCGCTGGCGACCGCGCTCTTCGCCTCCTCTCCCTTCACCGAAGGCAAGCCCAACGGCATGCTCTCCTGGCGCGGCGATGTCTGGCGCGACGTGGACAACAGGCGCAGCGGCCTCCTGGACTTCACCTTCCGCGACGATTTCGGCTTCAAGGACTATGCCGAATGGGCGCTCGACGTGCCCATGTATTTCGTCATGCGCGACGGGCACTATCACCGGGCGACCCACGTCACCTTCCGCCAGTTCATGAACGGCGCGCTGAAGGGCGAAATCGCGGCCTATGAGCCGACGATGGGCGACTGGACGAACCATCTTTCGACGCTTTTCCCGGATGTGCGCCTGAAGCGGTTCCTGGAAATGCGCGGCGCGGATGGTGGCCCGTGGCGTCGCATCTGTGCCCTACCGGCCTTCTGGGTCGGCCTGCTCTACGATGATGATGCGCTCGCCGCCGCCGATGAGCTGACCAAGGACTGGGGCTTTGCCGAAGTGAATGCGCTGCGCAACACGGTGCCGGAGGAAGGGCTGAAGGCCACGTTCCGCGGCCATCAGCTGATCGGCACGGCGCGCGAAGTCGTCAATATTTCCCGGGTCGGCCTCAAGGCACGCAACAGGCTAAACGGCGACGGCGTCGACGAGAGCATCTTCCTGGCACCACTCGACGAGGTTCTGGCCAAGAAGGCGACGCTCGCCGAGGATCTGCTGGCGCTCTATCACGGCCGCTGGAACGGCTCGGTCGAGCCGGTCTTCCAGGAATATCAATACTAAGAGGCAAGCCGTCCCTTCCAAAAAGCCGTTTGCGCAATCCCATTTCGAGCTATAGTGGCGCGAATATGCGCCGCTATCCGGGAAAGGGACTTTCATGCTGCCACTCTTCGACATGATGATGCAGGCGCAGAATGGGGCGGCGATGGATGCCGTTGCCAAGCAGTTCAACCTCGCGCAGGAACAGGCAACGAAGGCGATGGCCGCGCTGACGCCGGCTTTTTCCGCCGGCCTCAAGCGCAGCACCAGCAACCCTTACGATTTCGTCGGCCTTATGCAGGCCGTGGCGTCGGGCAATTATGCCAAATATTTCGAGGACATGAGCAAGGCTTTTACCCCCGAAGGCATTTCCGACGGCAACAATATCCTCGCCCAGCTTTTCGGCTCCAAGGAGGTCTCACGCGCCATCGCCGCGCAGGCGGCGCAGATGACCGGCATCGGTCAGGAAATCTACAAGCAGATGCTGCCGGTCATGGCGGGCACGCTGATGGGCGGGTTGTTCAAGCAATCGATGGGGCAGATGGCCACGCCGGTCAATCCCTTTGTCAATACCGCCATGGGCGAGACGATCCAGAAATGGCTTGAGAGCACCGGTTTTGCGCCGAAGCCGAAGGCAGCACCCGAGCCCAGCATTTTCGATAATCCGTTCACACAGGCCATGCAGCTGATGTTCAGCGTGCCGAAGCCGGAAGCCGCACCGCAGCAGCCGGTCAATCCTTTCCTCGACAATCCCTTCGCCAAGGCATTCCAGGAAATGATGGCCGGCTTCCAGCAGCCGGCAGCCAAGGCCCCGCTGCCCAAGGAAGAACCGAAAGCCGGCGACAGCTATACCGAGATGCTGAACGCCATGTTCGACAGCGGTCTCGAAGTGCAGAAAAGCTATCAGAAGAACCTGGAAGCGATCTTCGAAGCCTATCGGCCGAAGACTGCCCCCTCGCCTGACAGCCCTCCTGGCAACAAGGCATAAAAAAACCCGGAGATGGCTTGGGAAAGCCGATCACCGGGTTAAGCAGCAGGGCTATTGGCTATCACCCTGCGGGGAAAAGACTTGCTCAGTCCCTGTAAGGGCGCCTGATCGTGAGCAGGTGGCGGCGCTTGGCCGCCTGCGTCAGGTGCTCCGACGGATCTTCAAAGAAGGTCGAAGCGAGGAATGCGGAGGTGACGTCGGCCCGCGACAGGCCGATATCCCGCAACTGATTGTCATCGAGCTCGTGCAGCCCATTCACCTGCGAGCGATTGCGCAGAATGCGAAGAGCGGTTGCCAGCGGCGCAAAGGCGGCCATCAGACGCTGCATGAGCGTCGGGGCGAGCTTGCCGCAGTCGAGTTCTAGTGTCTGTTCATGAGTGCGCATCGAACTCTCCTTTCTTCGGGGCGCAGAACAGCCCGCCCCGCCTGCGAGGTCGAGCAGGAAGGGTCAGCTGGTCACAGGCTGGACAGGCAGGGCGTCTGTCCTTCACTTTGCTTGATTTGCATCCCGAAGATGCCAAAGACCTATTGATCAGTCCAACGAATGTTTCTAATGATTAACATCAGAGATCTTTATGGATGGAGAGGATCATGTCGGCGCCGCTTGATATCGACCAGTTGCAGACCTTCATCGCGATCGTGGATTCCGGCAGCTTCACCAAGGCGGCCGACAAGGTCTACAAAACACAGTCCGCCGTCTCCATGCAGATGCGGCGCCTGGAAGAACGCATCGGCAAGCAGCTCTTCATCAAGGACGGCCGCGGCAACCGGCTGACGGTCGAAGGCGAGAAGCTGCTGAATTATGCGCGGCGCATGATCCGCCTGAACAATGAGGCGATCGCCGCCTTCGACGACAACAGGCTGGAAGGCACGTTGCGCATCGGCACGCCCGACGATTATGCCGACCGCTATATGCCCGAGATTATTGGCCGCTTTGCCAAGACGCATCCAAATGTCGAGCTCTATATCGTCTGCGAGCCTTCGGTCGACCTTGCCGAACGCATGCACAAGGGCGAGCTCGATATCGCACTTGTCACCCACAATCCGCGCGAGCGCATTTCGGATGTGGTGCGGACAGAACCGCTCTGCTGGGTGAGTTCCGCCAACCATCCGATCCGCGACGATGCGCCGGTGCCGCTTGCCGTCGGCCGGCGCGATTGCCAGTGGCGCCAGCTCGCCTGTTCGGCACTCGATGCCGTCGGCCGTGAATATCAGATCCTGTTCACCAGCTGGTCCTGTACCGTGGTCGCCTCGGCCGTGCTCGCCGGCATGGCGGTTTCGATCATGCCGGAATCGGCACTTCGGACAGGGATGAAGGTGTTGAGCCAGGCAGACGGCTTCCCGGCACTGCCGCCGGTGCAGATCGGGATCATGAAGCGACCCGGCGTTTCGCTGTCGCTGATGAACGCGATTACGGCACATATCACCGCCTGCCTCGACAACATCACGCCGACCGTCATCGAAGATGGGCTGGAGCAGGATGGGAAGACAGGCTACGCCCGCCACTATCCACGGCTCAAGGCTGCGGCGAGCATGATGCCGAGCTGGTAGGTCGTCTCAAGGTGCCGAAGCGGACGTCGGAGCAAACAGGGAAGCGCGGATCACGCGCTTCCATTCGTCGAGGATGCGCTCGCCGTCTTCGCTCAGCACCGCAAGGCGGATCGCCGCGCCGATCAGGTGGCTGAAAAGGTAAGTGCGCGCTTTCATCTGCTCATTGCAGAGTTCCGGCGACAGACGACGCACAGCCTCCTGGAAGATCTCGGCGACCTGGCCGCTATGCTCAATGTTCAGGCGCAGGAGATCCTGGTCTGTCTCCGTGCCCATCCAGACGCCGAGATAGGCGGCATCGTTGCGGTATTCGGCATAGTACCAGTCGATCATCGCCGAGATCAGGTCGAGCGCTTCATCGAAGGACCGAACATCCGCAAACATCTCCGCCGTCTTCTGCTGGATCGCCTGCGCATGGCGGTCGAATAGCGCTTTGACGATCGCCGCCTTTTCCGGGAAATACTGATAGACCGAACCGATCGGAACTTTTGCGGCGACGGCAAGCTCAGTCATCCGCATGGCGCTGACGCCCTTTTCGGCGATGATGGTGGCTGCCGCGTTGAGGATGAGATCCAGCCGCTGGATGCTTCGCTCCTGTTTCGGCTTCCTGCGAAGAGCAATACGATCCGAAATGTCCGCGCCCATGTGGTTCCCATCTGTCTCGTTATTGAGCGGCGGAGATGATGTGTCATACCGGCGCGTCGGGCGGATATGACATGCAGGTATTCATCCGTCGTAAAGGGAAATGGTCGGATTTTAAGCAATGGCAAGAGCGCAGGGGCAAAGGGGCGTTACGCCCCGTTTTGGCCTGTGTAAAAGTCAGTCTTAACACTTCATTCAGCAAGGCAGGCTGCGCACTTGTCACCCTGCCTTTTTCGCCTTGCGGCACACTCTCCAGGCCTGGTCAGGCGAGGTTCTGCTTCAGAAATTCGACCGTGCGGCTCCAGGCGAGATCGGCTGCCGCCTTGTCATAGCGGGCAGCGGACGTGTCGTTGTTGAAGGCGTGGTTGACCCCCTCATAGACGTAGATCTCAAATTTTTTACCATTCTCCTCGAGCGCCTTCTTGTAAGCGTCGATGCCGGCATTGATGCGATCGTCGAGGCCGGCATAGTGGAGCAGCAGCGCCGCCTTGATTTTGGGAACGTCAGAGGCCGGCGGCTGTGCACCGTAATAGGCCACGCCTGCCTTTAGCTCGGGTGACTTGACCGCGAGGTTGTTGACCGCGCCGCCGCCCCAGCAAAAGCCGATCGCGCCGACATTGCCGTTCGCAGCCTCGAGCTTGGAGAGGTAGACGACGGTCGCCTCGCCGTTCGCGACGGTTGTGGCCGCATCGAGCTTGCTGAACATATCGCGCGCCTGATCCTCGTTTTCAGGTGTGCCACCCTGCGGCGAAAGGAAATCCGGCGCGAGCGCCACGAAGCCTTCGAGCGCCATGCGGCGGGCGACATCGCGGATATGCGGATTGAGGCCGCGGTTCTCATGGATGACGATGACGGCGCCGAGTTTGCCGGACGCATTCTTCGGCTGCACCAGATAACCCTTCATGTCGCCGCCGCTGCCGGGATAGGTAATATCCTTAGCGGTCAGGCGATCGTCGTTTTCAGCGACGACCTCGGCGGCTGCCTTGTTGGCGGCCAAGAGCGGCGCGATTGCCGCGGCAGCGGTTGCCGTGCCGGCAAGCTTCGTGAGCTTGTCCATGAAGCTGCGGCGATCCAGCGTCAGGTGCGTATATTCATCATAGGCATTGATCATTGCCTGCGTAATGACGGGCTTTTCCATAACAGTCCTCCTCAGTTCCCACCCCATGCCCAATTGGCAAGGGGGAACTTAGGTCAGCAGCCGGTAACGCAGGAACAAAACTGTGTTACCGGCTTATCTGGAGGAAATCGCCCGGATCAGGAGAACAGCATCCAGCCGGCAAGCCAGGCCCACATGGCTCCCAGCACGACAAAACCGGCAGCAAAAAGCGGGCTGCGATAGCGCAGATCGTTGCTGGTGACATGCACATAGGCATGAACATACCGCAGGACGACGAAAAGCCAGGCAAGCACGACGGACACCAGATTATCGGCCTCGGTGATATAAAGAAGAATGCTGCAGGCATAGAAGAGCACCGGCAGCTCGAACTGGTTGGCGAGGTTGTTCTTGACGAAAAGGCATTCGGGCGGTTCGTCACGGTTCTCGCGATAGCCGGATTTCTTCATCCGCCCCTCACGAACCGCCTTGCCACGGCGCAGACCAAGCACTCCGTAAAGGATGTAGACCAACAGGACGTGGGCAAGCAGAGGCCAGAACATCTCAAAGCCGGTCATCATCATTCCTCTTACTTCGGCGACGGCGGGAGCAGTAGCGGAAAGACCGGACAGATACCAGAGCCATGACGGCCCGCCGTGGAGCGGGCCGTCTTCAGGGTCAGATCATCTTCGGATTTAGACCTGGGCGATACCGCCGTCGACGAAGATCTCGGCGCCGGTGATGAAGCTCGAATCTTCTGTCGCGAGGAAGAGGGCCGTTGCGGCGATTTCTTCCGGGCGGCCGACGCGACCCATCGGAACCTGTGATGCCATATAGTCCAGCAGGCCCTGCTGCTGTGCCTTGTCCTGGCCCGCGAGCTCAACGAGGCCTGTCGTTTCGGTCGGACCAGGGCTCAGCGTGTTGATGCGGATGCCGCGGTCCTTCAGGTCGAGGATCCAGTTACGGGAGAAGTTGCGGATCGCTGCCTTGGAGGCGGCATAGACGCTGAAGGCCGGCGTGCCCGATACCCCCGCCGTGGAGCCGGTCAGGATGACAGAGGAACCATGCCCGAGCAGCGGCAGCGCCTTCTGCACCGTAAAGAGCACGCCCTTCACATTGCGACCAAAGGTATCGTCATACTGTTCTTCGGTGATGGTACTGAGCGGCGCAAACGAGCCGCCACCGGCATTGACGAAGAGCACGTCAATGCGGCCGGCCTCCGCCTTCACCTGCTCATAGAGGCGATCGAGATCGGCAAGCTTTGCCGAGTCCGCCTGGATGCCGGTGACATTGCCGCCGATCTCGGCGACAGCCGCATCAAGAACCTCCTTGCGGCGGCCGGTGATGAAGAGGCGTGCGCCTTCGGCTGCGAAGCGCTTTGCGGTGGCAAGGCCGATGCCCGACGTGGCGCCGGTGATGACCGCGATCTTTCCGTTCAGTCTCCGTGTCCCATTCAGTGTCTGGTTCATTGTCGTCGTCTCCTGTTCTGTTCGACTGAACTGAAGATGTGGACGGGTCTTTCGTTTCTGAATAGAAAGAAATGAAAGATATCATTGCAGGAATGAAACGATGGGTTTTCCGGATTTCGAGGGCCTCGCCATGTTCGCCAAAGTGGCGGAGGAGCGCTCCTTCGCCCGCGCGGCCAAGACGCTCGGCGTTTCCGTACCGACGGTGTCGCGGGCGGTCAGCCGGCTGGAGGACCGGCTCGGCGCGCGGCTCTTCAACCGCACTTCCCGGCAGCTGGCACTCACCGATTTCGGGCTGCGGCTGGTCGGCCGCGCCCAGCGCATCTATGCGGAGGCGGAAGCGGCCGAGGATGCGGCGCGCGAACTTTCCACCCAGCCCCGCGGGCTGATCCGTCTCGCCGTGCCGATGGTCTTCGGGCGGCAATGGCTGGCGCCGATCCTGCCTGACTTCTTCGAACTCTATCCCGATATCTCCATCGACATGCATATGAGCGATGCGGTGGTCGATCTCGTGGGCGAAGGCTTCGATGCGGCACTGCGCATCGCGGTGCTGCCCGATTCCTCCCTCGTGGCGAAGAGGCTGGCGCCTGTCGCGCCCTTTATTCTCGCAGCCCCCTCCTATCTCGAAAGATACGGCTGTCCACGGCATCCGCGAGACCTCGCCGCCCATCATTGCCTCGGTTACGCCTACCGGCCGCGGCAGGATGTCTGGCGCTTCAGCAACAAGGCAGGGGAAGAGGAGATCGTGGTGCCGACCGGACCGCTGAGGGCCACCAATTCGGAGGCGCTGATCCCGATGGCGTTGCGCGGCCTCGGCATCGTCGAACTGCCGGAATTCATGGCTTACGAATACCTTAGCGACGGACGCCTGAAGGCGATCCTGACGGAGTGGACCTTGCCAAAGGGCGCCCTTTATTTCGTTACGCCGTCAGCGCGTGCCCGGCCGGCGAAAGTGGAAGCACTCGGAGATTTCTTTGCGGCAAGGCTTTCACAGCCGGTGTGGCGCTGGCCGCGATAAGCAATTCCAGCAAAAGTGTGCAGCGATTTTGCGTCCGGAATGCGCAAAGGAAGTGCTGCAAGCACTCAGTTTTCATGCGTTTGGTGGAGAATTGCGCCTCTCGCTATCAGAATGGCGCAGATGGCAAGGCTTGCGAATTTCAGCTTCGTCATCCACGGCAGGATCTGCGCGGCAAAGCCTGCCGCACCACTGTCGCTGAAGGCAACGAGGCTTGAGATGTTTTCTGCGTAATCGGCGAAGCCGTAAATGAATGGCAGGACGTAAGTGATCCGGCCGAGCAGGCGGGGCGCCTGCCGGCCGCGCCATGTCTCGATCGGGCCGAGCCGCAGGAAAATCAGGAATAGAAGGGCTGTCAGCAGGGCCGGAAAGATCAGCTCCGGGCCGAAATACATGGTCCGGAGAACGCGGCTAGCCGTCACGTTCTGGTCGAGCAGTGTCTGCATATGGAAGACGGCGGACTCATCATAGCCTACAAAATAGGTATCGAGCACCGCCTGCCCCGTCTCATGCTCGAAGGGCACGGTGTAGCCGAAGGTTGTCCAGCCGAGGACGACGAGGCAGAGGGCCGTGAGCAGCGCGATGATCCAGAGCGGAACCCGGCTGCCCGTTTCCATGATTAGACGCCGACGCCCGGATAGTTCGGGCTTTCGCGGGTGATCGTCACATCATGCGGATGGCTTTCGCGCAGGCCGGCGCCGGAGATACGCACGAAGGTGGCGCGCTCCTGGAACTCCTTGATGTCCTTGCCGCCGACATAGCCCATGGCAGCTTTGAGGCCGCCGGCGAGCTGATGCAGGACGCCGGAGACCGGCCCCTTGTACGGCACCTGTCCCTCGATGCCTTCAGGCACGAGTTTCAGCGTGTCGCGCACTTCCGCCTGGAAGTAGCGGTCTGCCGAACCGCGCGCCATGGCGCCGACGGACCCCATGCCGCGATAGGCCTTGAAGGAACGTCCCTGATAGAGATAGACCTCGCCCGGGCTTTCATCGGTACCGGCAAGCAGCGAGCCGATCATGACGGCAGAAGCGCCCGAAGCGATGGCCTTCGCCACGTCGCCCGAGAACTTGATGCCGCCATCGGCGATGACAGGAATATCCTGCGCCCTTGCGGCTTCGACCGCCGACATGATCGCAGCAAGCTGCGGAACGCCGACGCCGGCGACGATACGCGTCGTGCAGATCGAACCCGGACCGATACCGACCTTGACGGCATCAGCACCGGAATCGATCAACGCCTTGGTGCCATCGGCCGTTGCGACGTTACCGGCCATGATGCGGACGGAGTTGGAGAGCTTCTTGACGCGGGCGACGGCTTCCAGAACGCGAGCCGAATGACCATGGGCCGTATCGACGACGAGCAGGTCGACGCCGGCATCGATCAGCCGTTCGGCACGCTCGAAACCATCGTCACCGACGCCGACGGCAGCGGCAGCACGCAGGCGGCCCTGCGCATCCTTGGAGGCGTTCGGGTTCAGCTGCGCTTTTTCGATATCCTTGACGGTGATCAGACCGACGCAACGGCCCTCACCATCGACGACCAGCAGCTTCTCGATGCGGTGTGAGTGCAGCAGGCGCTTGGCCTCCTGCTGATCGACGTTTTCCTTGACCGTCACCAGATTCTGATGGGTCATGAGTTCGTAGATCTTCTGGGTCGGGTCAGATGCGAAGCGGACGTCGCGGTTGGTGACGATGCCAACGAGGCGGCCGGATTTCTCAACGACCGGGATGCCGGAGATGCCGTGCATCTTCATCAGCGCCAGGGCATCGGCAAGCGTAGCGTCCGGGCCGATGGTCACGGGATTGACGACCATGCCGCTTTCGAACTTCTTGACCTGACGAACCTGCTCCGCCTGCTCGACGGGGGTAAGGTTCTTGTGAATGACGCCAAGTCCGCCGGCCTGCGCCATAGCAATCGCCAGACGGCCTTCCGTGACGGTGTCCATCGCTGCTGATATGATCGGGATATTCAGCTCGAAGTCGGGTGCGAGGCGCGTTGCGACACTCGTCTGACCCGGCAGGACTTCGGAATGACCGGGTTGCAGGAGCACATCATCGAAGGTGAGTGCGTCGAGTCCGGTTGGCGTTTCAATGATGCGAGCCATGGCCAAATTCCTTCAAGAAAGAAAAATGCGTTCCACCCGGTACGAATCGTCCGCACCGGCGGTGTGCATGAGTTTATGGAAGTTGGCGAGGGCTGGTAACACGTCTATGACAGGAAGGAAATAGTAAAAAAGCCCGGCTGGTGGCCGGGCTTGGCATAGGTGCCATGCAGATAACGCGTGTCGCATGTCGTTCTCGCAAAACCGCTTCACACTTTTGCGCGACATGCTTTGTTTCACGCATGCCGTTCTCGCAAAACCGCGACGCACTTTTGCGCGACATGCTTTGGCTCAGATGTCGAACTGGTAGGTCTTTGGCACGAAGCGGTAACCGGCCTCTTGCTTTTCGACAAAACCGACTGACGGGAACGGCATGTGGTAGCCAAGGAAGGCGATTTTGTCGGTGGCGATCATGTCGAACACCTTCTTGCGGGTTGCGGCTGCCTGCGCCTTGTCCATGTCGAAACGCACTTCCCAGTCCGGCCGTTGCAGCGACAGGATGTAATGGTTTGCCGTATCACCCGTCATGACCAGCCGCTTGCCCTCGGATTCGACATGAAAGACCATGTGGCCGGGCGTATGGCCGGTTGCGAGCATCGCGGTCAGACCGGGCGCGATCGCATCGCCTTCCTTGACGAAGGTCGCCTTTTCGGCAAGCGGCACGACATTGGCAAGCACCGCCTTGTGGCCGCCTTCGGCCGGCGTGCCTTCCCGCGCCTTATCCGACCAGAAATCGTATTCGGCCTGCCCGATGACATAGCGGGCATTCTTGAAGGCCGGAGCACCACCTTCCATCAGACCGCCAATATGGTCCCCGTGCAGGTGCGTCAGGGCCACGACGGTGACGTCGTCAGGTGAATAACCTGCCGCCTTCAGCCCGGCGGTGAATTGGCCCAAGCCGCG
Source organism: Rhizobium sp. CF142 (assembly GCF_000281145.1). Classification (NCBI taxonomy): domain Bacteria; kingdom Pseudomonadati; phylum Pseudomonadota; class Alphaproteobacteria; order Hyphomicrobiales; family Rhizobiaceae; genus Rhizobium; species Rhizobium sp. CF142. The sequence goes on from NZ_AJWE01000088.1 coordinate 24,795, forward strand.
TTCGCGGCCGGCCGCACCGAAGCCGGTATCGACGACGATGACGTCGGAACCCGTATCGACTACCGCAGGCGCATAGCTGTTTGCGAACTTGTCGGTTGGCAGGAAATTGGCGGCGAGAAGCGCCTGGACGGTCTGCGGATCCTGATTGGAACCGAAGGTCTCATAGGGCTTTTCGAGCACGTTGAAACCGTCGCGGACGGCAGTGAATTTGAAGGAGCCGAGCTTGAACTGATTGATCTGCGGCTGCGGGGTAACTTCCATATTGCCTGTTTCTCCAGTTGCAGCCGCATAGGCCGTTCCTCTCAGGATGACCGGTGCGGCGAGCAGACCGAGGCCTGCGGCAAAAAGCGCGCGTCGCTTTATTCCATGAAAAATCGTCATATATCCATCCTCGACACTGTGCGGTGTGTCACCGCACGACCCCCGATATTCCAGCCGGATCGATACAGGATTTCTGGCCCCGGCCGGGTAAGCATATGTCAATCTTGAGAGGCGAAAGTGTCAGGCAAGTCGTCTCACGCAGTCGTGATCCAAACGTGTAATGGAAACCGATTGAGGGATTGGCACAGCCCGTAACTGGGACTACACAGCACGGGCCTCCCAAGCCCCCCTCCGCATCCATCAAGGCATTCGCCTATGAACCGCATCGTCCCGCTGATCCTTGCCGTTGCTCTCTTCATGGAACAGATGGACTCGACTGTAATCGCGACGGCCCTGCCGGCGATCGCGGCCGATCTGCATGTCGGGCCGATCACGCTGAAACTGGCGCTGACCTCTTATATGGTGGCGCTTGCAGTGTTCATTCCGATCAGCGGCTGGATGGCAGACCGGTTCGGCGCAAAGAATATCTTCCGGCTGGCGATCTGTGTTTTCGTCGTCGGCTCCATCTTCTGCGCCTTCTCCTCCAATCTGATCGAATTCGTCTTTGCGCGCTTCCTGCAGGGCATGGGCGGCGCGATGATGACGCCGGTCGGGCGTCTGGTGCTGGTGCGGACGACGCAGAAGAGCGAACTGGTCTCAGCCATGGCGCTGCTGACGATCCCGGCCCTTGTCGGCCCGCTTGCCGGCCCGCCGCTTGGCGGCTTCATCACCACCTATTTCAGCTGGCACTGGATCTTCCTGATCAACGTGCCTGTCGGCGTCATCGGCGTTTGGCTTGCGACAATCTACCTGCCGGAAATAGAGGCGACGGCCCCGCCGAAGCTCGATTTCAACGGTTTTATCCTGACCAGTCTTGCTGCTGCAGGCGTCGTCTTCGGCCTCTCGGTCGTCAGCCTTCCGGCCCTGCCGCCAATCATCGGTATTGCGGCCACCGCGATCGGCATCCTCTGCGGCGTGCTCTATGTGCGCCACGCCAGGCGCTACCCGACGCCGATCCTCGATCTCAACCTGTTCAAGAATTCGACCTTCCGGGCCTCGACAAGCGGCGGCACGCTGTTCCGCATCTGTGTCGGCGCCATGCCGTTTCTGACGCCGCTGATGCTGCAGCTCGGATTTGGCCTTACGCCCTTTCAATCAGGCCTCATTACGTTTGCCGGCGCGATCGGGGCGATCACCACGAAGTTCATCGCGCGGCGCGTCTATAAGGCGATCGGCTTCCGCACCACGCTTCTCTGCGCCGGTGCGGTGACGACGGTCGTGACCGCCGTCACCGGCCTCTTCACGCCGGAGACACCGCATCTCGTCATCATCGGTGTGCTGCTGCTTGGCGGCTTTTCCCGCTCCTTCATGTTCACCGGCGTCAATGCGCTGGCCTTTGCGGATATCGACGATGCGCAGGCAAGCCAGGCGACATCCATGGCCTCGGTGATGCAGCAGATCAGCCTGGCGCTCGGCGTCGCGGTTGCCGCCTCGATCCTGGAAACCTCGATCTATTTCCGCGGAGCCGAGCTGCAGGTCATCGATTTCCACATCGCCTTCTTCGTCATCGCCGGCCTGACTGTCATCGCCACCATCCCCTTTGTCCGCATGGCCAAGGACGCAGGGGCTTCCGTGTCCGGCCACCGCGCCAAGCGCGTGCCGCCGACGATCAACGCCGAGCAGCAGCCGGTCAAGTAAGCATCTCCGTTTTTCTTCGAATCACGGAGATGCTCTATCTCGTTGTTTTTACGCAATTCCGGACGCAAAACCGCTGCACACTTTTGCTGGAATTGGTAGGGCTATTCAGCCTTCTCGCAAACGGCGCATAGCTTGTTGCCGTCGAGATCCCTGACATAGGCTGCGTAGAAATGCGCGTGATAGGAGCGCAGTCCCGGCTCGCCTTCATCGATAGCGCCGGCAGCAATCGCCGCTGCATGGAAGGCATCGACCGCCGCCCGCGTTTCCGCCTCAAAGGCGACCATGGAGCCGTTGCCGTTCGTCGCCCGGCGTCTGTTGAAAGGGGTTACGACCCAGAAGCGGCAGCGCGTATCGCCATCGGCGGCATAGCCGATCTCCTCCTCCGAATGGCGCTGGCGCCGGTAGCCGAGCACTGGCAGAACGGCATCATAGAAATGCCGGGCGCGATAGAGATCGTTGGTTCCGAGTGTAACGTAAAGAAGCATGGGATCGGCGGGCATCCAGTCCTGGGAAATTAATCATTCACAGGACTGACACAAAGATCAAGCGCCCTCGGGCTCTGCCTCGGCCTTGCGGCCCTTGAAGCCTTTCGCCAGCAGGAACATCTCGACCGATTCCGCGCGCGACGAGGCCGGCTTGACGTGCACGACCTGGCGGAAATGCTGCTTCAGCATGGCGAGCAGATCTCGCTCCGTGCCGCCCTGGAAGGTCTTGGCGAGGAAGTGGCCACCCTCGCCCAGCACCTCGACGGCGAAATGGGCCGCGACCTCACAAAGATGCATGGTGCGCAGATGGTCGGTGCGATGATGGCCGGTCGTCGGTGCCGCCATATCCGAAATCACCAGATCCGGCGTGCCGCCGACGGCCGCCATCAGCTTCTCTGGCGCCGTCGGATCGAGAAAGTCGAGCTGCAGGATCGTGACGCCGGGAAGCTGCGTCATTTCCAGAAAGTCGATGGCGGCCACACGGATATCCTCATCCGTCGATCCGGTCACTTTTGCGGCTATCTGCGACCAGCTGCCGGGAGCGGCACCGAGGTCGATGATGCGTCTTGCACCCTTCAGGATGTTATATTTCTCGTCGATCTCAAGGAGCTTGAAAGCCGCGCGGGCGCGATAGCCTTCCAGCTGGGCGCGCTGCACATAGGGATCGTTGATATGGCGCTCCAGCCACTGGCGTGAGGAAGCCTTGAGCTTCTTCTTCTTGACGCGTTGGCCGAGCTTGCGGCCGGTGCGGCTTCCCGCGATCGTTGGCTTGGTCATGCCTACCCCTTGTTTCCCCGCTGGCCGCGGCGGTTGCGATGCCGCCGCCAGACGCCGTCATCGGCCATCATGTCGGTGAGCAGGCCTTCCCTCAAGCCACGATCGGCAACCCGCATGCGCGGGCTCGGCCAACGGCGGCGGATCGCCTCCAGAATGGCGCAGCCGGCAAGCACGAGATCGGCGCGATCCGGCCCGATGCAGGGATTGGCGGCGCGGCTTTCAAAATTCCAGGAGAGAAGCTTCGCCTGCATGGCGGAGACTTCTCCATCCGACAGCCATATGCCATCGACCTTGCGACGGTCGTAACGCGGCAGGTCGAGATGCACGCCGGCAAGCGTCGTCACCGTGCCCGAGGTGCCTATCAGATGAAAATCGCCGTCCTCGCCAATCTCGATCTCCGGGCAGTCGAAATTCGACAGCATGCCCGCGACTTCGCTCACCATGCCCTCGAAAACATCAGGCGTCACATCGCGCCCGCCGTGGCGCTCCGAGAGGGTGACGACGCCGACGGGCAGCGAGGTCCAGTGGGTGATGTGATTGGCAAGGCGGGCGAAGCGGTTATCGCCGATGCGGATGACGGCAATTTCCGAGGACCCGCCGCCGATGTCGAAAAGCACGACGGAGCGCGCCTCGCGGCCGACCAGCGAGGAGCAGCCGGAAACGGCAAGCCGCGCCTCGGTTTCACGATCGATGATTTCGAGTTCCAGTCCGGTCTCGACCACGACGCGCTTCAGGAATTCCTCGCCATTGGCCGCCTGACGGCAGGCCTCGGTCGCAATCAGCCGCATGCGGCGGATCTCGCGGTTCCGGAGCTTGGAGGCGCAGATCCGGAGCGCATCGACCGCCCTCTCCATCGCCTCGTCGGACAGCCTGCCGCTGGCGGCAAGCCCTTCACCGAGGCGCACGATACGAGAAAAGGCATCGACGACACGAAACTGGCCGGGACGTGTGGGTTGGGCGATCAGCAGGCGGCAATTGTTGGTGCCGAGATCAAGCGCGGCATAGAGTTCGTCGGGCCAGGGGTGTTCGCCCCCTGCCCGTTCGTCTTCATGACCTGACTGACGGCTCCTGCGATTTGCCGCTTCGGTATCCTGCAGCACAGGGCGCGACGGCGCTTCAGCGCGATGTTCGGGCCTTGCGGACGGCGGCGCCTGCACAGGAGCCAGCGGCCTGCCCTGCAGACCCCGCTTGCTGCGATGCTTGCGTCGGTTACGTCGGCTGGAGGACGAATCGCCATCCGGCCGCGGACCATGGCCGTGAGCGACGGCCTGAACGACAGGCATCGACTGGACGACAGTATCGGGCTGGGATGGGCCACGCCCACCGCGACGGCGGCGTTTCCGCTTGCGGGCCGGGTTTTCCGCATCTTCCTTCGGGCGCGCTGCCTCCCCGGCATGGCCGGAGAGATCATGCGAAGCGGGATGAGCGGCGTTGCGGGATTGCCCGCCACGCTTGCCCTTGCGACGCCTGGACTTCTTGCCGTCCTTGCGCCCTGCCGCCGACGCCCCGTCAAATTGCGGCCTTGCGCCGCCTTCGGGGTCTTCCACGTTTGTTTTCCATCGCGCCGCGCAAGTCCAGAAAGGTATGCAGCAGGCGCTCATTCGATTTTTGCGTTGGCGCGAAGATATCAGTGACCGGCGAAATCACCAAATTCTTTTTGATTCCGGATTTTAGCCACCCCATTTTCACCCGGTGCGAAGGGATCGAATTTTTTCAAAACGGGTATTTGCAATCCGCCCGGTTTTGGTTATAAGCGCCGCACGGCAGCCAAGCCATGCTTCGGCAGCGACTGCTGGGGAATAGTTCAATGGTAGAACGACGGACTCTGACTCCGTTAATCTTGGTTCGAGTCCAGGTTCCCCAGCCAAATTTCTCCTCCTAATTTTAGCTGTCTTGAATTGAGAGTTTTCTGCGCCCATTCCCGCACAACCGCAGTAGCAAAACCTCAACCTTCCGCCGTTAGAATCACTCCAGCTCCCTGGAGACGATTCGTGCCATGAAGACCTTTTCTGCCCTATTGCTGACGACACTTCTCATTCCAGCCGCAGCCCGGAGCGAGACGGAATGGATGGGTGATGCGCGGCAGTGGTCGGTCGGGTTCGTCGGCGAGAAGCCGTCCTATTGCCGGCTGGTCTGGAACAACGAGCTCGGCAAGACGGTCGAATTCCGCCAGAGCCTCGACAGCGTCATGTGGCTGGTTTCGAAGGATGGCTGGGATATCCCCGAGGGCACGACGACCAAGGTGACGCTTGTCGGCTATTCCGGCACCAAGGCCGTTCCGGCCGAAGCCTTCGACAGCAAGACGCTTCGCATCCTGCCGGCCTCTGAGAAGACGGGTGTGGCGCAGATCAAGAAAGTCCTCAAGAATTCCTTTGTCGGCACGCCGGATATGGAGCTGGATTTTGCCGGAAATGAAGAGCCTTGGGTGGTGCCTCTGTCGCGGCTGCAACAGATGTATACGACCTACATCAACTGCCTGAACCGCCTCGTCCCGGCCAATCAGGCCAGCCAGGTTTCGGACAAGACACAGCCGTTCTAAAGCGTGTCGCGATCATTCGGATTCGCTTTCCAGACTTTACCTCCTCATCTCCCGCACGTCGTTATCGCAAAACCGCTGAACACTTTTGCGCGATATGCTTTCGGTGCTCGCTTTCTGCGTCGCCACGCCGCAGCAGCGCGCCACAAATTCGGCCTGCGCCACAATGATCCTCACGGCCGTGCCCGCTGCACTTCGTTCGTGCGGACAGTTGGATTGGTGTTCTTCCTATCTTAGGAGGCCCTTATGCAAAGGCTTCATATTGCAATTCTCGTGAGCGCCGCGGCGATCGCAGCCGCCGAGCTTGTCGGTCCCGCAGAGGCTCAGACGGTCTCCCACAAATCAACCGATACCCATGTGCTCGTCGTGCGACTACCCGATGGTTCGCTCGAACGCATTCGTTACGCCGGCAACCAGCCGCCGCAAATTCGGTTCGACAGTCAGCCGGATTCGGGCTTTTTCGATCCGTTCTGGCCTTCCGCCCCCTTTGCCGATCTGGACCGGATAACCGCGGCGATGGACCACGAAGCTGCTGCGCTGATGCAACAGGCCGACAGTATGATGCAGGCATCGCCTGGAAATCTGACTGATGTCGACCTCAACAGGCTGTCGGCCGGCGTGCAGGGCTATTCGATGGTTTCGACGATGTCCGACAACGGTGTCTGCACCCGTAGCGTCCGTTACTTCAGCCCCGCTGACAGCAAGCCGCATGTCGAGAGCAGCGCGTCAGGGAATTGCTCAGCCGGCAAGGCGGCAGGCGCGCCGGTGCTTGCCAAGGCGCCGCGGCCAGGCCTGAAGCCAAAAACCTCTGGTGTCATCGAGGTCAACGTCCGGCCGCCGGTAACAGATGGCAGGGTATCACAGACAAATCTCCGGCTTGCGAGCGCGGTGAACTGATGGATTACAGCCCGGTGTCGTCAGTTGCACGTCAGACGGCAATCTTGCTCCTGACAGCGTCGGCGATCTCGGTCATGCGGTCGACGGGGGCATGGCCGATGAGCATGAAGGCGTGGGTGGCGTTCGCCCAGTAGACGACATTCATGCCCTTGCGGCCCTCGATATCAGGGGCCTTGGGGCCGCCGTCGGAGGCGACGATGCAGAGCGCCATGGGGCCGGTCTCGGGATCCAGATAGGCGATCTGGGCGAGCGGCTTGCCATCATATTGCAGGATCTGGGCGCGCTTGAAATCGACATCCGGCAGGGCGACCTGCTCTGGCGAGAGTTGCAGGCCGAGGTTGCCGTCCAGACTGGCGAGCTGCGCTGCCTGCACATCTCTGGACGGGACGGGACCGGCGAGCGTCTCCGGCGTATAGAGCGAGATATATTGGGCAACGACGGCGCGCCACTCGCTGTTTTCGTCCTTGCCCGAGAGCCCCGTGCTGAGGCCGATCACGGCGCGGTCGACGGCGATGCCGGCAACGACCGAAGCAGCAAGTGCGCCGAGAAAGCCTCGACGGCTCACGAAGGCAGCCGGTCTTGCAGGCCGGGCGGCGGGAATGGCCGATAGCATGGCTTCGAGCTTTGCCTGCGGAGCGGCATCGAGCAGCGGCGCAAAGACTTGCTTGTAAGGCAGGCTTGCACGCGCCAGGAATTCCAGCCGTTCGGCGACAGCTTCGTCGGCCTCGACCATAGCTTCGATGCGGGCAGCCTCTTCAGGCCCAAGTTCACCATCGATGAAGGCGGTCAGTTCCTCGTTGGAGGGCACTATGTGCTTCGCGCTCATTCAAATCCTCCTGCCGATACGGTTTCGGAGAGCTTCGCGCGGGCGGCTGCCAGCCGGCTCATCACGGTGCCGATCGGAACATCCAGTATGGCGGCGACCTCGCGATAGGAAAGTCCTTCCACATAGGCGAGGAAAACCGCCGATCGCTGCGCGTCGGGCAGCGCATTCACCTGTTTCAAAATCTGGTTCGCCATGACATGCGTTTCGGTGTCATGGGCGCCATCGAAACTCAGCGTATCCTGGGCATCGACGAAGCCCTGCCCCTGGCGGACGCGGCGAGCGCGGATCTCATTCAGCCAGATCGAATGCAGGATCGAAAACAGCCAGCGGTCGAGCCGCGTGCCTGCTACAAACTGATCGGCCCGTTCCAGCGCGCGAACGCAGGTCGCCTGCACGAGATCATCGGCCACATCGCGCTGATGCGAAAGAACGAGGCCATAGCGCCATAGACGGACGAGGTGTTCCGTCAGGCCGCTCCTGATATCCGCTTCGCTCGCGATGGCCGCCTCCGCGCGTATTGGCTGTTTCGGAACCGCCGGCCGGGCCGGCGATTCCGTTCTGGCGCGACTATAGGCAGGAAATGTGGTGTGTGCGACCGACATCCGGAAATACCCTTCAATCAACCTTATCTCTCCCCTGCCTCACGCAAGTGTACAGCTTTGTTTCACGCAATTCCGGACGCAAAACCGCTGCACACTTTGCTCGAATTGCTTTAGATCTTCGACGGATCAAGGATGGCGGCGTTGAGGTCCTGATATTCCTCGCAGCCGGTGCCGCAGATCGCCTTGATGGTGGTCAGCTGGTCCTTAGCGAGATTGAGCTCACCTTTGATGACATAGGCTTCGCCGAGATATTCGCGGACCTTGGCATATTGCGGATCGAGCTTCACCGACTGCAGATAATAGGAGATACCCTCATCCGTGCGGCCGAGCTTGCGCGTGGCGTAACCGCGATAGTTCAGCCATTCGGCATTGTTCTGATCCTTGACGGTGTCGAGCATGGCGAGCGCTTCTTCATAGCGGCCGGCCTTGGCGAGCGAGTAGGCGTAATCGGTACGGTTTTCGTCCGTCACGTTGGCGCTCTGCTGTTTGACGCACTTCTTTGCCTTCTTGTCATAGATCTCGCCCTTCTTGCAGACCGGCATGGTGCTGCTATCGTCGCCGATAGCGAAGACGGGACCGGAAAGGACAGATGCGGCAATGCAGCTGCCGAGCACGAGAGAAGCGATGCGAACAGTCTTGGTCGTCATGGGATAACTCCTCGGAAAATGACGTTGCGAGGAGTGAACACCGCTATTGCCAGCTTTATTCGGTGAGCTCTCGCGTTTTTTCGATCACTGCTTCGTGAAGAGTAGCGTACTGAATAAACCTTCGCGCCCGCGTGTTTTCCGCTCGTTCCGCCGGGAACGACAAGGAGCATACCGTGACTCAATCCGTCAGACTTTTAAGTCTCGCCACTGCAGTGCCTGACCATATCATCACCCAGAGCCAAGCCGCCGAGGCCTCCGCGCGCCTCTTTGCCGACCGTTTCAAGGAATTCCGCCACCTCGCGCGCGTGTTCGACAATGCCGGTATCGGAAAGCGGCATGCCGCCCGTCCCCTCTCCTGGTTTGAAGAGACGCATGGCTGGCAGGACAGGATGGAGGCCTATGAAGAGGTCGCCAGTTCGCTGTTCGTCGCGACGGCAACGCGCGCGCTTGGTCAGGCCGGGCTGACGGCTGATCAGGTTGATTGCGTGGTAACGGTTTCCTCCACCGGCATCACCACGCCGAGCCTCGATGCGCGGCTCGCCGGCCAGCTCGGCTTTCGCGCGGATATCGAGCGTGTGCCCGTTTTCGGGCTTGGCTGCGCTGCCGGCGTTTCCGGCTTTGGCATCGCCTCGCGGCTGGCGCGCAGCCGCCCGGGTGCCGTGGTGCTCTTCGTCGCCATCGAGCTCTGCACGCTGGCCTTCCGTCTGGATGAGCTGACGAAACCGAATATCATCGCCACCGCCCTCTTCGGTGACGGGGCGGCAGCCTGCGTGCTACGCGCCGGCCAAGGCGGTATGGCGGAAGTGGAATCGGCGGGCGATCACCTGTTTCCCGATACGCTCGACATCATGGGCTGGAAGATCGATGAAACCGGGCTCGGCATCCTGCTGGCGCAATCGCTGCCGCCCTTTGCGGAAAGGGAGCTCGGCCCGGCGATCGACGGCATCCTGGCGCGGAGCCGGCTCAAGCGTGGTGATATCGACCGTTTCATCTGCCATCCCGGCGGCACGAAGGTGCTGGCGGCAATGGAGAACACGCTTTCCATGGTGCCTGATACGCTCGACATCGAGCGGTCGGTGCTTGCAGACTACGGCAATATGTCCTCGCCGACAGTGCTCTTCGTTCTGGAGCGCGCAATCAGCAGAGGCCTGCCGGACCGGGCGGCGATGATCGCCATGGGGCCGGGCTTTACGGCAAGCTGCGTGACATTGCGGAGGGTCGCATGATGTGGCCTTCCATCGCATTGCTGACCTTCGTGACCGCCCAGCGGCTCTCGGAACTGGTTATCGCGCGCCGCAACACGATGGCGCTGTTTGCAAGGGGGGGGTGCGAGATCGCGCCCGATCATTACCCCTACATGGTGGCGCTCCATACGGGCTGGCTCGCCGGGCTATGGATGCTGGCGACGGGACAGCCAGTTCAGCTCTTCTGGTTCGGTCTTTTCATGCTGCTGCAGGTGCTGCGGCTATGGGTGCTGACCACACTTGGGGAGCGCTGGACGACGCGTATCATCATTCTGCCCGGTGCGCCGCTCGTGACAAGCGGCCCCTATCGCTTCTTCAAACATCCGAACTATGTGATCGTCATCGGCGAGATCGCCGCCCTGCCGCTTGCCTTCGGCATGCCGCTTTATGCGCTCGTCTTTTCGCTCCTCAATGCCGTCATTCTGACTGTTCGCATCAGGGCCGAAAATGCCGCACTCAAAAGCGCAATGATTTTGAAATGAAATGCGATTTTTCGTTTGCGCCGCAGCATTGAGATGGGCATTTTAGGGCCTAAAACATAGCGGAATGCAGGGGAAAATGACGAAAAACGCAATCGTGCTCGGCGCCGGCATCGTCGGGGTTTCGACGGCTATTCATCTTCAACGCCGCGGCTGGCAGGTTACACTCATCGACCGCAAGGAGCCGGGTAACGAAACCTCCTTCGGCAATGCCGGCCTGATCCAGCGCGAAGGCGTCATGCCCTACGGTTTTCCCCAGCAGCTCAGCCTGTTGCTGCGCTATGCGCTGAACAATCGCATCGATGCGCATTATCACCTGAAGGCGCTGCCGAGCCAGCTCACCTTCCTCGCCCGCTACTGGTGGAACTCCAATCCGAAGCGGCACGAGATGATCACCAAGGCCTATGCGCCGCTGATCGAGAATTCGATCACCGAGCACAAGGACCTGATCGAGGCATCACATGCCGAAGCGCTGATCCGCAGGGATGGCTGGATGAAGATATTCCGCACCGAGGCCAAGCGTGACGAGGCCTTTGTGGAAGCTGCCCTCTGGAAGGATCAGTTCGGTGTCAGCTATGAGAGCCTGAATTCGGCCGATATCGCTCGACTGGAGCCCAATATTACCGGGGATTTCGTCGGTGGCCTGCGCTGGATCGATCCCTGGTCGGTTCTCGATCCGCATGCACTGACGCGTGCCTATCGCAGCTATTTCGAAAGCCTCGGCGGCCGGTTCGTGACCGGCGATGCGGCATCGCTCGGGCCGGCCGGATCCGGCTGGAAGATCATGACGTCGGAGGGGTCGCTGGAGGCTGACGATGCCGTGCTCGCGCTCGGCCCCTGGGCGGCTGTCGCCACCCGCCGGCTCGGCTATTCTTTCCCGCTCGGCGTCAAGCGCGGCTATCACATGCATTATGGCGTCAAGGGCAATGCAGTGCTCAACAACTGGACGCTCGATTCCGAGCGCGGCTATTTCCTGGCGCCGATGAACAAGGGCGTGCGCCTGACGACAGGTGCGGAATTCGCAACGCTCGATGCGCCAAAGACGCCGGTGCAGCTCGACCGGGCCGAAGCTGTAGCGCGCACGATATTCCCGCTGGGAGAAAGGCTCGATCCGGAACCGTGGATGGGCGCCCGCCCCTGCACGCCCGACATGATGCCGATCATAGGCAAGGCGCCGCGGCATCAGGGCCTGTGGTTTGCCTTCGGCCATGCCCATCATGGGCTGACGCTCGGGCCGGTGACCGGACGAGTGCTCGCGGAACTGATGAGCGGTGAGACGCCGTTCATCAATATCTCGGCCTATTCGCCCAACAGGTTCAATCCGTAACGCCAAGAGCGGCGAGAGCCTTCAGAGCTTTCGCCGCGATATCGTCGATCGTGTCGTCGATATCGACGGTGACGACGCCTTCTTCGCCGGTCGGCACTTCCAGCGTCTGCAGCTGGCTTTCCAGGAGCGAGGTCGGCATGAAATGACCCTTGCGGTGACCCATGCGCTCCGTCAGCAGTTCTTTCGAACCTTCGAGATAGACGAAATAGAGATTGCCGCCGGTAGCGGCTCGCAGGCGGTCGCGGTAGCTGCGCTTCAGCGCCGAGCAGGAGACGATGATGCCCTCGCCCTTGGTAAGCGACGCCTTCATCTCCTTGCCGATCCGGTCGAGCCAGGGCACGCGGTCCTCATCGGAAAGCGGAATGCCCCTCGACATTTTCTCGACATTGGCGGCGGGATGCAGCGCATCGCCTTCGACAAACGACAGGCCGAGGCCTGCCGCTATCTTTTCGCCGATCGAAGATTTGCCGGAACCGCTGACGCCCATGACGATGATTGCATGGAGAGTTCCGTTATTCTCGGTCATCGCTCATCTCGGTCATCGTTGCAGCGTGAGACATCTGCGGCCTTACTGGGCCGCAGAGACGGCAGCGGCCTTGCGTGCAAGACGTGCCTTGATCGTATCGACATCCGCCCGCGGGGTCGCCGCAAAAAGGGTCTTGGTATAGTTGTGCTGCGGATCGCTGAAAACCTGCTCCCGCGTGCCATATTCGACCGCCTCGCCGAAATACATCACCATGACCTCGTCTGCCATATAACGAACGACCGAGAGGTCGTGGCTGATGAAGACATAGGTCAGGTTCAACTCGTCCTGCAGGTCTGCGAGAAGGTTGAGCACCTGCGCCTGCACCGACAGATCGAGTGCGGAGACCGGTTCATCGAGAACCAGGAGCCGCGGGTTCAGCATCAGCGCACGGGCAATGGCGATACGCTGGCGCTGGCCGCCCGAGAACATGTGCGGGTAGCGGTTGAAATGAACGTCCTGCAGGCCGACCTTTTTCAGCATCGCCATCGCCAGGTCGCGCCGCTCGGAAGCCGGCGTATTGGTGTTGATGATCAGCGGTTCCATCAGAATGTCGCCGATCTTCTTGCGCGGATTCAGCGATCCGTAGGGATTCTGGAAAACGATCTGGACCTTCCGTCGAATTTCCGGCGTCAGATCACCCTGGAAGATATCGACCTTCTTGCCGTCGATGAAGAGTTCGCCCGACGTGGCCGGGTCGATCATCGTCACGATGCGGGCCAGCGTCGACTTACCGCAGCCGCTTTCGCCGACGATCGCCAGCGTCTTGCCTTGCTCGACGCTGAAGCTCACGCCCTTGACCGCATGGACCGTCCTCGCCTTCTTGAAGAGGCCGCCCGGCAGATAATAGTCGCGAACGATGTTCTTTCCTTCGAGAACTGGCGTCATCAGGCCGCTCCCTCCACAGTCTTGTTCGGATTGAAAAGCTCGCCGATGGTCGGCAGCCGGTCGCCAGTCGCATTATCAGGAAGGGCGGCGAGCAGTGCCCGCGTGTAATCGCTCTTCGGCGCTTCGAAGAGCGAGAGCACGTCGGCCTCTTCCATCTTGCGACCCTTGTACTGGACGATCACCCGGTCTGCCGTCTCGGCAACCACGCCCATATTGTGCGTGATAATGATCAGGCCCATGCGATGCTCCGTCTGCAGGCGCATCAGAAGATCGAGGATCTGCTTCTGGATGGTCACGTCGAGCGCCGTGGTCGGCTCGTCGGCGATCAGGAGCTTCGGGTTGCAGGCAATCGCGATGGCAATCATGACGCGCTGGCACTGACCGCCCGACATCTGATGCGGGAAGTGGCCGAGTCGTTCGGCGGGATCGGGAATGCCGACCGCCTGGAAAAGCTCAATCGCGTGCTTGCGCCGCGCCGCCTTGTCGAGACCGAGGTGAATTCTCAGCACTTCTTCGATCTGGAAGCCGACGGTGAAGCAGGGATTGAGGCTGGCGATCGGTTCCTGGAAGATCATCGACATATCCTTACCGATGATCTCACGTCGCTTGGCACCGGACATGCCAAGCAGGTTCTGGCCGTCGAAGACCATCTTGTCGGCCGTCACCTTTGCCGTCCAGGGCAGAAGGCCCATGGCAGCCAGCATCGAAACCGACTTGCCTGAGCCGGACTCGCCGACGATCGCCAGAACTTCGCCCGCATCGACCTTCAACGAAACGCCGTCGACGGCGCGGAAAGGTCCGGTCGAAGTCTGAAACTCAACGACGAGATTTTCAATTTCGAGAAGCGCCATCTCAGGACCTCTTCATCTTGGGATCGAGCGCATCACGCAGGCCGTCGCCCATCAGGTTGATGGCGAGAACGGTGATCAGGATCGCAAGACCCGGAAATGTAACGACCCACCAGGCGCGCGATATGAACTCGCGGGATTCGGCAAGCATCGTACCCCATTCAGGTGTCGGCGGCTGGGCGCCCATGCCGAGGAAGCCGAGAGCGGCTGCATCGAGGATCGCGGCGGAGAAGGCGAGTGTTGCCTGGACGATAAGCGGTCCGAGGCAGTTCGGCAGGATCGTCTTGAACATCAGCCGGAAGGTGCCGGCACCCGCGACGCGGGACGCTACCACATATTCCTTCTCACGCTCGCCCATCACGGCGGCGCGCGTCAGGCGCACGAAATGCGGCTGGTTGACGATCGAGATCGCGATCATGGCGTTGAGCAGGCCGGGACCGAGAACCGCAACGAGCACGAGGGCCAGAAGCAGCGACGGGAAGGCCAGGATGATATCCATGAGGCGCATGATGACGATGTCGACACGACCGCGGAAATAACCGGCGACGAGGCCGATCAAGACGCCCGAGATCACCGACAACGTCACGACGACGACGCCGATGAACAGCGAGAAACGCGCGCCGAAGATCAGACGCGAGAAAATATCGCGCCCGACGGCATCCGTTCCGAGCGGATAGGAGGCGCTGCCGCCATCCATCCAGAAGGGAACGGAGAGCAGAAGCTGGCGGTTTTGCTCATTCGGCGCATGCGGTGAAACGAGCGGCGCGAAAATCGCCATGAGAAGGACGATGACGAAGACGAAGAGGCCGATGACGGCGCCCTTGTTTCGCGAGAAGTAGTACCAGAATTCCGTCAATGCGGAGGGCTGGTCGGATTTTGCAGTAGCCATGCTCATGGACCGCTCCTAGTGCCTGATACGCGGGTTGACGAAGCCGTAGGTCAGGTCGACGAGCAGGTTCACCAGCATGATAATGCCGGCGATCATCAGAAGACCGCCCTGGACGACAGCATAGTCGCGTTTGAAGACAGCATCGACCATCCACTTGCCGATGCCCGGCCAGGAGAAGATCGTTTCGGTAAGAATAGCGCCCGCAAGCAGCACGCCGACCTGCAGGCCGATCGTCGTGATGACCGGGATCATGGCGTTTCGGAGCGCATGAACGCCAACAACACGTAAGGGTGCGAGACCCTTGGAGCGGGCGGTGCGCACATAATCCTCGCCCAGCACTTCGAGCATTGCCGAGCGCGTCTGGCGGGCGATAACCGCAAGCGGAATGGTAGCAAGCACCACGGTCGGCAGGATGAGATAGCTGACGGCCGAGGCGAAGGCGCCCTTCTGGCCGGAGAGCAAACTGTCGATCAGCATGAAGCCGGTGACAGGTTTGAAGAAATACATCAGCGAGATGCGGCCGGAGACGGGCGTCCAGCCGAGATAGCCGGAGAAGAAGATGATAAGCAGCAGGCCCCACCAGAAGATCGGCATCGAATAGCCGATAAGGGCAACGCCCATCACGCTCTGATCAAACCATGTTCCACGCTTGACGGCAGCGAAGACGCCGGCCGGCACGCCGAGAAGGATTGCCACCAGGATGGCGCAGAGCGAAAGCTCAAGCGTTGCCGGGAAGAGCGTGAAGAATTCGCCGAGGACCGCACGTTTGGTGACGATCGAGGTACCGAGATCGCCGTGCAGCACTTTTCCGAGATAATCGAAATACTGCACGTACATGGGCCGGTCGAAACCGAGATCGTGCATGATCTGGGCGTGACGTTCGGGTGCCATGGTTCGTTCGCCCGACAACAGCATGACGGGATCGCCAGGAAGCAGGCGGATGAACGAGAAGGCAATGAGCGAAACGCCGAGGAAGGTCGGTATCAGGACTGCGAGGCGCCCGATGAGAAATCGCAACATAGCAGGTTGTCCAATAGTTTCCGGCGGTCAGGTGGAGACCTGACCGCCGGTCGAGCCCGGTTTCAGCCGGGCAGTTTATCATTTTTCTTATTCGGCGATATCAACGCCGTCGAAGCGGTGGATGCCGAGCGGATCCATATGGAAGCCCGATACCTTCTTGCTGACCGGGACGAAGACCAGCGAGTGGTCGAGCGGAGCCCAGGGAGCTTCCTTCTTGAAGATTTCCTGTGCTTCTTCGTAGAACTTCGTGCGGGCAGCAACGTCAGCCGTTTCCTTGGCCTTCGTCATCAGAGCGTCGTAGTCCTTGTTGCACCACTGAGCGCGGTTGTTGCCGCCGACAGCGTCGCAGCCGAGCAGGGTGTCCATGAAGTTATCAGGGTCGCCGTTGTCGCCGGTCCAGCCGAGGATGACGGCGCCATCACGCTTCACGTCGGAGGAGAGCTTCAGGTATTCAGCCCATTCATGGGTGACGATCTCGACCTTTACGCCGGCCTTGGCAAAGTCTGCCTGGATCAGTTCGGCGGCGCGGCGAGCGTTCAGCATGTAGGGACGCGAAACCGGCATTGCCCAGACCTTCATCGACAGGTCCTTGACGCCAGCGGCTTCAAGGGCCTTCTTGGCGGCTTCCGGATCGTACTTGTCGTCCTGAATCTTGTCGTTATAGGACCACATGGTCGGCGGGATCGGGTTCTTGGCAACCTGGGCAGCGCCCTGGAAGACGGCGTCGATGATCGCCTGCTTGTTGATCGCCATGTTCAGCGCACGGCGGACTTCCGGCTTGTCGAACGGAGCCTGCTGGGTGTTGTAGGCGAGGAAGCCGACGTTCAGGCCAGCCTGTTCCATGACCGTGAGGTTCTTATCCTTCTTGAGCTCGGCAACGTCAGCAGCGTTCGGGTACGGGACGAGGTGGCATTCGCCAGCCTTCAACTTCTGGGCGCGGACAGCGGCGTCCGGGGTGATCGCGAAAACGAGATCGTCGATCTTTTCCTTGCCCTTGAAGTAGGTTTCGTTGGCCTTGTAGCGGATGACGGCATCCGTCTGGTAGGCAACGAAGGTGAACGGGCCGGTGCCGAGCGGCTGCTGGTTCAACTGGGCCATCTTGCCGTCAGCGGCGAGCTTGTCGGCATATTCCTTGGAAACGACGGATGCAAAGTCCATCGCGAGGTCGGCCAGGAACGGAGCTTCCGGATGGTTCAGCGTGAACTTGACCGTCAGATCGTCGACCTTCTCGACCGACTTGATGAGATCAGGGAAGCCCATGCCGGCAGCATATTCGTAGGAACCGCCTTCGACATACTTGTTCCACGGATTGTCCGACTTGATCTGGCGCTCGAACGAGAAAACCACGTCATCAGCGGTCAGATCACGCGAGGGGGTGAAGAAATCGGTCGTCTGGAACTTCACGCCGGGATGCAGCTTGAAGGTATATTCCTTGCCGTCGGGCGAAACCGTCCAGCTGTCAGCAACACCCGGCTCGATCTCCGTACCGCCGTGCTTGAATTCAACGAGGCGGCTGTAAACCGTACGCGAAGACGCGTCGAAGGTCGTGCCTGCCGTGTAGAGGCTTGGATCGAAGCCTTCCGGCGATCCTTCGGCGCAATAGACAAGCGTCTTGGAATACGCGGCGGTGGCCATGACCGAAGCCAGGGCTGTCGCTGCGAGCAGGACAGAGAACTTTTTCATGATATCGTTTCCCAGGTTTGTTCTTTTTTGATCTTTAGAGATCGGGCGCTCATTACCCCGATCAGCGGGCCGATGGAACGATATTTATTTGCTGAACGCAACGGCATCCGCAGAAAATTTTTCCAGAAAAGCAATTTTAGAAATTTTCGGTCAAAAATAGGCCAAAATTTGTAAGATTGAGGCACGTTCAACCGCATTTTTGTCGCTTTTGGTACAATTTGGCGTCGCGGAAGGTGTTGAGAACGGTTTCAGCGGGCTCTGATATATCAACAATCCGTGCGTGCAAATGAAAAACCACGGCTATCGAAAACAGCCGTGGTTCATGACGATATCGGAATATTAAAGTATCAGGCGGCCGGTGCCGGAATGACGGGCTTGCGATAGTGCTGTTCGCCGGTGAGGCCGAGCAGGAAGTTGATCTGCGGCCGCGCCTTTACCAAGTCATCGATCGAATATTCGGTCAGCACGTCGAAGAAGGCGTTCAGCGCCTTGCGCAGCGCCGAATTCAGGCCGCAGCTATCGACCAGCGGGCACTCGACCACACCGTCTTCGAAGCATTCCGCCATGGCGAAGCTGTCTTCGGTGACCCTTACCACGTCGAAAAGGCTGATATCGGCCGCCGGCTTGCCAAGGCGCACACCGCCGTTGCGGCCGCGCACCGTCTCGACAAGGCCTGCCTTGTTGAGAGGCTGCAGAATCTTGAAAAGGAAGAGCTCGGAAACACCGTATGCTCTGGCAATCTCCGGAATCCGGCTCAAATGTCCTTCATTGGCTGCACAATACATCAACATGCGAACCGCATAGTTGGTCTGCTTCGTCAACCGCATGCCGATCTCCTGAATCGTTTGTAAACCGTATATAGTGGCTTTCACAGTTTTGAACAATTCCAAAATATGAAATTCACATTCACGTTTCCCGCGACTGCTCGCCGCAGCGTTTAAAACGAAAACGGGCCCTTCTCGGGCCCGTTTCCAAAATGGGGAAGGTTATCTGGATCACTTCATCGTCGGCATGACGAATTCAGCATCACCCTTGATGCCCGAGGGCCAGCGGGCCGTGATGGTCTTGGTCCGGGTCCAGAACTTGATGGAATCCGTGCCATGCTGGTTGAGGTCGCCGAAGCTCGAAGCCTTCCAGCCGCCGAAGGAGTGGTAGGCGAGCGGCACCGGGATCGGAACATTGATGCCGATCATGCCGATATTGATGCGGGAGGCGAAGTCGCGGGCGGCGTCACCGTCACGGGTGTAGATCGCGACACCGTTGCCGTATTCGTGCTTCATCGGCAGGGAGAGCGCTTCTTCATAGTTATGGGCGCGAACGACTGACAGAACCGGTCCGAAGATCTCGGTCTTGTAGATTTCCATCTCGGGCGTGACGTTGTCGAACAGGCAGCCGCCGACGAAATAGCCGTTCTCATAGCCCTGCAGCTTGAAATCGCGGCCATCGACGAGAAGCTTTGCGCCTTCTTCGATACCCTTGTTGATCAGTCCCTGGATGCGGTTATAGGCATCCTTGGTGACAACCGGACCCATGTCTGCCTTGTCGTCGGTGTAAGGACCGATACGTAGGGATTCGATCTTCGGGATCAGCTTCTCGACGAGACGGTTTGCGGTTTCCTCGCCGACCGGAACGGCAACCGAGACAGCCATGCAGCGCTCGCCAGCCGAACCGTAGCCGGCGCCCATCAGCGCGTTGACGGCCTGGTCCATATCGGCATCTGGCATGATGATCATGTGGTTCTTGGCGCCGCCGAAGCATTGGGCGCGCTTGCCGTTCATCGCAGCCGTCCCGTAGACGTAGCGGGCAATCGGCGTGGAGCCGACGAAGGAGACGGCGCCGATATCGGGATCGGTGAGGATCGCATCGACGGCCGTCTTGTCGCCGTTGACGACGTTGAGGATGCCTGCCGGCAGACCGGCTTCGATCATCAGTTCGGCGAGACGGATCGGAAGGGATGGATCGCGCTCGGAGGGCTTCAGGATGAAGGCGTTGCCGCAGGCGATCGCCGGGGCAAACATCCACATCGGGATCATGCCCGGGAAGTTGAAAGGCGTGATGCCGGCGCCGATGCCGACGGGCTGGCGGATCGAATACATGTCGATCGCCGGGCCGGCGCCTTCCGTGAATTCACCCTTGGCAAGATGTGGGATACCGCAGACGAATTCGCAGACTTCGAGGCCGCGGATGACATCGCCCTTGGAATCCTCGACCGTTTTGCCGTGTTCGCTGGAGAGCAGGGTCGCAAGCTCATCCATGTGCTGGTTCAGGAGATCGACGAACTTGAAGAAAACACGGGCGCGGCGCTGCGGGTTGGTGGCGGCCCATTTCGGCTGCGCGGCCTTGGCGTTTGCGACAGCGGCGCGAAGTTCTTCGACGCTCGCGAGCGCGACCTTTGCCTGCACTTCGCCTGTCGCCGGATTGAAGACATCGCTGGTACGGCCGCTGGTGCCGGCGACCTTCTTGCCGCCGATGAAATGACCAATCTCACGCATGGGTGTTCCTCCTGATCTCTTTTGGACGGCGCAACAATCGCACTTCAATTTGCACAAATCAATGCGCTGGAATAAGCAACCGTTGTGCG
This sequence comes from Rhizobium sp. CF142, assembly GCF_000281145.1. Lineage (NCBI taxonomy): Bacteria > Pseudomonadati > Pseudomonadota > Alphaproteobacteria > Hyphomicrobiales > Rhizobiaceae > Rhizobium > Rhizobium sp. CF142. Next base: position 45,105 of record NZ_AJWE01000088.1, read on the forward strand.
TATATTATAGTTCTATCGCTATAACCGGCGCTCCTGCATCAAAACTGGAACGGCACGCGGACAAGTCAAAGGGAGGTCGAACCGATGAGCTGGAAACCTGTCGTCAGAATGGCGGAACTGGAGATCGATCCGGGCGCAATCGAAACTTATCGCGCGCTGCTTGCCGAGGAAATCGAAGCATCCGTCGCGCTGGAAGATGGTGTCCTTTCCCTGAATGCCGTCTCCATCAGGGATAATCCGAACAAGATCCGTATCCTCGAGGTCTACGCCAACAGGGAAGCATACGAAGCTCATCTGCAGACGCCGCATTTCCTTAAATACAAAACCGAGACATCAGGCATGGTGACAGCGCTGACGCTCATCGACGTCGATCCGATTGCGATGCGCTCAAAGCCATGAACTGGGATGACGTTCGCATTTTCCTGGCCGTCGCCCGCACGGGGCAGATCCTCGCTGCATCGAAGCGGCTGGGGCTCAACCACGCCACGCTGTCGCGCAGGTTGACCTCGCTCGAAGAGGCGCTGAAGACGCGGCTTTTCATCCGGCGCACGAATGGTTGCGAGCTGACCGCCGAAGGCGCAGTCTTTCTTGCCTCGGCCGAGCGGATGGAAACGGAGATGCTTGCAGCGCAGGCCAATCTTGGACACACCGACACGGCAATTGCCGGAACGGTGCGCGTCGGCGCACCCGATGGATTTGGTGTTTCCTTTCTTGCGCCGCGTATGGGCCGGCTGATTGAACGCTATCCGGAGCTGAAGATCCAGCTCGTGCCTGTGCCCCGCTCCTTCTCGCTGTCGCAGCGTGAAGCGGATATCGCCATCACGCTGGAGCGTCCGGAACAGGGACGGCTCGTCTCGTCCAAGCTGACCGACTATACGCTCGGCCTCTACGCGTCGCGGGATTATCTGGCACAGCATGGAAAGCCCGAAGATGTCGATGCTTTGAAGGCCCATCCGCGCATCGGCTATGTCGAAGACCTGATCTTCACTGCTTCCCTGAATTTCTCTGGCGAGGTGATGCGCAGCTGGGATGCGGGCTTCGAGATCTCGACGGCGATCGGCCAGACCGAGGCCGTACGTTCCGGCGCCGGCATCGGCATCCTGCACGACTATATCGCCCGGCAATACCAGGAACTGGTGCGCATCCTGCCGGAGGTTTCCATCCGCCGCGCCTACTGGACGACCTACCACGAAAGCGCGCGAGATCTGGTGCGCGTGCGCAGTGTTATCGATTTCCTGCAGGAACTCGTCGACGAGGAAAAGCAGATCTTCCTCTAGCGATCAAAGAGATGCTTCAGGATCTCGATCCCGATCATTTATCATGCCTGACGGCTTCGGCTGCGCGTACCGGCATGCTGTCGATGATGGCGAAAAGTTCGTCCGATGTGATCGGCTCACTGGCCTTCAGCTTCACGGTGCCATCCTTGCCAAGCAGGAAGGCGGCAAATTCGCCTGCGTCAGGCATGTCCAGCTCCTGCCGGAGCGCCTCGCCGTCCAGCCCGTCGCCGCTTCCAAAGAGCGGCTTTATGCTCGATCCGGCAAGCTTGAGAATGACCATATCCCGCTCCTCAAGAGCGGCGCGATCGGCAAGCAGTTGGTTTTCCTGGCGGGCTGCGCGGAAATTGTCCTGGTCGGCAATCACAATGAAGACGCGGTTCTTCCACTGGAACTGTTCGAGACTGGCGACAGCCGCGTAGGCCGCATTCGTCTCATCGATCTTCGTTGCGCTGTAAAGAAGGGTCTTGGACATACACATACTCCCGTCGACCGTTGAACGGCGCGGGAGCGCAAGAGTTCCAATCATGTTCCTTAAAAGGGGACGACGGCCGATCAGAAAATGCTGATCGGCCTTGTCGCCTCATCAGATATGCAAAAAGGCAGAAACCGGAACCTGCAGTGCTGCAGCAATACGCCTCAGCTTTGCCGGATCGGCGCTTTCACCATTTTCGATTTCGAGGATTTCCCCGTTGGCCAGACCGCAGGTGACTGCGAGGTCTTCAATGCTGTAGCCAACCGCACTGCGTGCGTCCCTAACCGCAGCTGCCACGTCAATCGGGGAAACAGCGGTCGATTCCTCTATATTCTGAACAGAAATGGACATCAAATTCTCCTTAATGCCTCGGTGGACTGTCCCTACCCCCAGGCGGCAAGCCGCCAGCATTTCGCAACGCAACGAAGACATTGGGCAATTGCTGCATCGCACCGCACATAAATAGGTAAACTAATGTTAACGGCAATAGCAAAATGCGAGCAGGCATCATTTTGACATCAAAAAGCGCTGATGCCGTGCATTGCCGAACAGGAAAACCAACTTATGGGAGAGAATGGTACGGTTGGGGGGTCTCGAACCTCCGACCTCAGGTGCCACAAACCTGCGCTCTAACCAACTGAGCTACAACCGCACAATGTCACGCTCGGCGCGACGGGGGTCACATACGAGGACTTGAACTTTAATTCAAGCCCCGATTTGCGCTCAATATACAAAAAGGCTGAACGTGCGGTCCAGCCTTTATTGTCTATCGAGCCTGATAGATCAGGCAACCTTGAAGGATGCCATGGCCTTTTCAGCTGCTTCCTTGGAAGGCTTTGCAACCTTTTCGGCAACCTGCTTGGTGGTTTCCTGCAGCGACTTCGCCTGCTCGACGGTCAGTTCGGCCTGCTTACGCAGAAAAGAGGTCTGCAGCTCGAAGAATTCGGCGACAGACTTGACGCCGAGAAGCGCTTCCATGTGGGAGAGCGAGCTTTCGGCATTGACGCGGAGCGCGTCGATTGCCTTGAGGCCGATTTCAACGCTGCCAGCCTGTGCGGTCTGAACCGTTGCTTCAAGCGTCTTGCCGGCTTCTTCGCCTGCAGTCTTCAGCTTGGCATAGGCTTCCTTGGACTGCTGAGCACCCTTTTCGGCGAAGTCACGGAAGGACTCAGCCAGCTTGCTGGGGTCAAAAGAGGCGATTGAAAAAACGTCGTCGGTCTTTATGGTAGCCATCGGATCGTGTTCCTTTAGGATGGGCAGATCTTGTGCCCGCGATAAATCGGATAATTCTTATATAGCGCATCTTATTGTGCATTGCAACATCATTGTGCATCGCACAATACGTTAACCTTCCCGGCCGAAAGCTCCCCGCTCTGCTGGACCGGTCGCAGACCTGCAGTTATTAATAAGCAGTTAATTCTAAGAGGCCGAAAGCGACAGGTTCGATCATGCCCGCAGTCCAGTATCCGTTCATCGATATTGCCGTTCATGCGCGGGTTCGTGAGCGATTTTCGCGTGGCGAGGCCATGGTTCTGTTCTCGGGCGACCTTTCCCACTTGCTGTGGGCAAACGGTGCCGGCGCCGAGCTTTTTGGCCATACTGCGGTCTATGATCTGCTTGATCAGGGCGTCAGCCGCGCCGACATTACCTTCCGCCAGCTCGAGGCGACTGCCCGCCAGCTTGGCGAAGTCGGCGACCAGAGAACTTTTGTCATTCGCATCGCCAAGGGCTTCCAGCGCGTTCAGGCTCAGGCTTCCTCGGAGCTCATCCGTCTCGCTTCGGGCGAGAAGGCCATCCTGTTTTCCGTTCCGGTCTCCACGCACCCGCTGACGGCTGGCGCAAGTGCTGCGCAGATGCTGCAGGGCCTCGATGATCCGGATACGCATATGGCAGTGATCGGGGCCGAGGGCGAAGTCATTGCCGCATCGCCAGGCTTCGCCTCGCTCGGCATCACGCAGCAGGCGGCAAGGACGCTCATCACGCTTGCCGGCGTCCATCCAGACCGGCTGGTGAAGCGCCCGGTTGCGACCGGGCGTGGCCACTTGCCGGCTGCCGTCGGCAAGCTCAACGACGAGCCCGCACTCCACCTTATCTTCGCCGTCGAAACGTCGATCGGTCATCTCGATCCGATTGAGCCCTCCGCCAGCGTCGAAGAGCCTGCGCCGCAGGAAATTGCACCAGCAGAAGCCACAGCGGATGAAATCGCTGGTGTTGCCGCGCCTGTGGCCGGTTTTACTGAAGCCGAAGCGATCGACGCCGTTTCCGGCATCGAAGAAGTCGGGGAGACGCTGGAGGAAATCACCGGCGAGGCAGAGGAGCCGGTTGAAGTCAGCGAACCGGCCGAGATCGAAGCCCGTTCCGGGCCGTCGGCAGCTGACAGCATTTCCGAGCCCGAAGCAGCGGTCGTCGAAGACTCCGGCGAGCAGCAGGTGGATCAGCCGAGCGAAACTTTTGCCTCAGCGGAAGAAACCGTTGAAACAAGCGCAGAGGCTCCGGTTGTGGAACAGGTTGAGCCGGCCGCTTCCGTCGCCGAAAACTTCGCGGCAGCACCGGTTGTCCCGGAAGAGCCTGAAAGCGCGCCAAAGAGCAGCTTCGTCTTCAAGACCAACAGCCGCGCCACCCGATTCGTCTGGAAGATCGATGCGGAAGGCCGCTTCAGCGAAGTTTCGCATGAATTCGCCGAGGCCGTCGGCCCGCATGCGAGCAACATAATCGGGAGCGCTTTCTCCGACGTTGCCGCCCTCTTCAACCTCGATCCGGAATCAAGGCTCTCCGAGGCCTTAGCGCGGCGCGATACCTGGTCCGGCAAGACGATCTACTGGCCGATCGAGGGCACGAGCCTGGTCGTACCTGTCGATCTCGCCGCCCTGCCGACCTATACGCGCAACCGCGACTTCGATGGTTTCCGCGGCTTCGGCGTGGTGCGCCTGTCGGACGCGCAGGAAGATCCTCTGGCACTCGGACTGACGCTCGGGCCTGACGGCATCGGCCATGATGCTTCCTATCTTGGCCCGGTCAATGAAACCGCGCCGGAAGAGGCTGAACTGCCGCAAGAGCAATCTGAAGACATTGCCGAAGCTGTGCCGCAGGCCGAAGATGCAGTGAATCCAGAGCCTGATGTCGAAGAGGACACCGGAGCGGTGGTGGAAGCAGCTACAGAAGTAACCACCCCGGAAGAGACGGCAGCAGAACCTGTCGCCGAGGAGCAATCCGCCGCTGAGCCTGATGTTGCCGAGCAGCGGGAAGAGCCGCCGGCGCTACGCCTTTCCGAAACGCCGAGCCGCCGCTTCACCGACAAGATCGTGCAGCTGCACAGTGCCAGCAGCGGTCTGACGGCTGCCGAGCAGGCGAATTTCCGCGAGATCGCCAAGCGCCTCGAAGCCTTCGGCGCGCGCAGCGAAGAGCCGGTCGTGGCCCCACAGCCGGAACCCGATGTCGAACAGGCATCGGTATTCGAAGACGTTGTTGCCGAAACTTCTGTTGTCGAGCAGGCGGCACCGCAGGAAGCGATCTACGAAGCCGCAGCAGAACCGCTGCCGGAAGAGGCTGCTGCGCAAGCCGAAGAAACATCCGCTGCTGAAGCGGAAGACGACGTCACCGAAGGTCTGCAGGAGACCGTCAGCCAGATCGAGGTTCTGACCAGTTTCATTCCGCCGCGCGTGAAGATGACGGACGGGCTCTCGGCTGTGACCGTCGATCTGCTGCCTGTTGCCGTGCTGATCCATGCCGGCGATCAGCTGATCCACGGCAATCCGGAATTCCTGCGGCTGACGGGCTACGGCTCCGTCGAGGCCCTCTCCGAAGTGGGCGGCATCGATGCCTTGCTGCAGCGCCACGACCTCGAAAACGGTTCGGGCACGATGATGCTCGTCAAAGCCGACGACAGGCTGGTGCCGGTCACGGCCCGTCTGCAATCGGTTCGCTGGGAAGATTCCAACGCCCTGATGCTGGCGCTGATGCCGGTCGAAAACCGGGAAGAAGGCAAAGGCGAGGTTATCAGGCTCGACCAGCGCTCCGACCGGATGATCGAGAAGGTCGCCAAGCTGCAGGTCGAGGTGGAGGAGCTGCGCTCGATCCTGGAGACGGCAACCGACGGCGTTGTTGTCATCGGCACGGAAGGCGATATCCGCTCGATGAACCGCTCGGCAAGCGCCCTCTTCAACTACGACGAACAGGAAACGCGTGGCAAACCCTTCGTCATGCTGTTTGCCCATGAGAGCCAGAGGGCGGTTCTCGACTATCTGCATGGGCTTTCCGGCCATGGTGTGGCAAGCGTGCTGAACGACGGACGCGAAGTGATCGGCCGCGAGGCAGCCGGCGGTTTTGTGCCGCTGTTCATGACCATGGGTCGCCTGACCTCATCCAACGGCTATTGCGCCGTCATCCGCGACATCACCCAATGGAAGCGCACCGAAGACGAGTTGCGTAATGCCAAGGGTGCAGCCGAAACCGCCAATGCCCACAAGACGGATTTCCTTGCGCGCGTCAGCCATGAGATCCGCACTCCGCTCAACGCCATCATCGGCTTTTCCGACATGATGGCGAGCGAGCGCTTCGGGCCGATCGGCCATCCGCGCTATATCGAATATGCCAACGATATCGGTCGCTCCGGCCGGCATGTCCTCGATATCGTCAACGACCTGCTCGATATTTCCAAGATCGAAGCGGGCGAGATGGATCTCGACTTCGCCTCCGTCGGCCTCAACGAAGCGATCTCGGAAGCAGTGGCGCTGGTGCAGCCGCAGGCAAACAGCCAGCGGGTCATCATTCGCACCGCGCTTTCGCAGTCGGTGCCCGATGTCGTGGCCGACCTGCGCTCCATCAAGCAGATCGCGCTGAACATCCTGTCGAACGCCATCCGCTTTACGCCATCAGGCGGGCAGATCGTCGTTTCCACTTCCTATGAGGCGAACGGCAGCGTCGCGATGCGGGTCCGCGATACCGGCATCGGCATGACGCGCAGCGAACTCGATCAGGCGATGAAGCCATTCCGCCAGGTATCGTCCACGCAGTCACGCCATCGCGGCGACGGCACCGGTCTCGGTCTGCCGCTGACCAAGGCAATGGTCGATGCCAACAGGGCGATTTTCTCGATCAATTCTGCGCCGAACGAAGGCACGCTGGTGGAAATCACCTTCCCGTCGCAGCGCGTGCTGGCGGGCTAAGCAATTATTTTCGCGCAATTCCGAACGCAAAACCGCTGTACACTTTTGCTGGAATTGCTCGCCAAAGAAAAGGCAGCCAATGGCTGCCTTCGAGAGTTGGTGCTGGTAAAACAAGAGCTTAGTCTGAGAACGTCATGTTTCGGGAACCGCAGTTCCAGACCATCTCTTCATGTATGGTCTCCAAGTTGGCTTCACCTTTGACAAACCTTTCTTAACGAAAGGTTTCCAAAATGGGGAATTGATCAACGGCAAAAGCTTGTAGTTTAGCAGCCGCTATCAGACCTTCAGCTCTTCCAGTCCGGCAAAAAGCGTGAGCGCCTCAGGGTTGGCGAGCGCCTCCTGATTTTTCACCGGCCGGCCGTGGACGACCTCGCGCACGGCAAGTTCGACGATCTTGCCGGACTTGGTACGCGGGATATCGGCAACCGCGATGATCTTGGCGGGCACGTGGCGGGGAGAGGCGCCGACACGGATGCGGGTCTTGATCGCGTTGATCAGATCCTCGCTCAAGGTGACGCCGGCCGCCAGGCGGACGAAGAGCACGACGCGCACGTCGTCATCCCAGTCCTGGCCAATGCAGAGCGCCTCGGCCACTTCGTCCATCTGCTCGACCTGATTGTAGATCTCCGCCGTACCGATGCGCACGCCGCCAGGATTGAGCGTAGCATCCGAACGGCCGTGAATGATCAGGCCGCCATGTTCGGTCCATTCGGCAAAATCGCCGTGGCACCAGACATTGTCGAAGCGCTCGAAATAGGCGGCGCGGTACTTGGCGCCATCAGGATCGTTCCAGAACATGACCGGCATTGACGGGAAGGCCTTGGTGCAGACCAGTTCGCCCTTCTCCTGACGGACCGGCCTGCCTTCGTCATTCCAGACGTCGACGGCAAGGCCGAGGCCAGCGCCCTGGATCTCACCGCGCCAGACGGGCTGCAGCGGATTGCCGAGCACGAAGCAGGACACGATATCCGTGCCGCCGGAAATCGAGGCGAGCTGGACGTCTTCCTTGATACCGTCATAGACGAAGGCGAAACCTTCAGGCGACAGCGGCGAACCGGTGGAAGTAATCAGCCGCAAGCTCGACAGATCATGGCTCGTGCGCGGCGTCAGTCCGCTCTTGCGCACGGCGTCGATATATTTGGCCGAGGTCCCGAAGATCGCGAATTTCTCCTCGGCCGCATAGTCGAATAGCACATTGCCATCAGGCGCGAAAGGCGATCCGTCGAAAAGGCAGAGCGTGGCGCCGGAGGCAAGGCCGCTCGCCAGCCAGTTCCACATCATCCAGCCGCAGGTGGTGAAGTAGAAAAGCTTGTCCCCCGGCTGCAGTCCGCAATGCAGGCGATGCTCTTTCAGGTGTTGAAGCAGCGTGCCACCGACCGAATGGACGATGCATTTCGGTACGCCGGTTGTGCCCGAGGAAAACAGAATATAGGCCGGATGGGCGAAAGGCAGCTGCACGAACTCGATCGGCTTCGGTGCATAGGGAGCAACGAATTCTGAAAGCGTCTTGCCGCCGGCGGTTTCGCGCGCGACCTCTTCGGCGTTGCCGGCATAATGGACCACCAGTGTCGGCACACCGAGGCTCTTTGCGACGTTCGCCACCTTCGACTTCACGTCCTGCAGCTTGCCATTGTACCAATAGGCATCGCAGGCGATGAAAAGCTTCGGCGCGATCTGCCCGAAACGATCGAGCACGCCTTGTTCGCCGAAATCCGGAGAACAGGACGACCAGATGGCGCCGATCGAGGTTGCCGCCAGCATGGCAGCTATCGTTTCCGGCATATTGGGCATCATGGCCGCGACACGGTCACCCTCGCCGATGCCGAGCGCGCGAAAGCCCTGCTGGAGCTGTGATACAAGTGCGCGCAGGCGATCCCACGACCAGCGGTCTTCAACTTTGTCTTCACCGCGGAAAATGATGGCATCGCCCTGCCCGCTTCCGCTCAGCAGGTTTTCGGCGAAGTTCAGGCGCGCCTCAGGAAAGAAGCGCGCTTCCAGCATGCGGTCGCCGTGAACGAGAATATCCGCGCCGCGCGCTCCCTTCACGCCGCAGAAATCCCACAAAGCTGACCAGAAGCTCTCCCGATCGGCGATCGACCAGGCATGCAGATCCTCAAAGCCTTTCAAGGCGAGACCGAAGTCTCCATTGCAGCGCTGCATAAAGACATGGATCGGGCTATTTTCGATCCCATCTTCCGTGGGCTTCCAAAGCGGCTGATTTTCCTGCATTCAATCCTCCTCCCCAATCCGGAACTTATAGCATGCTGCATTGCATTATAAAGTGTGCAGCGACGCGATCCGCCGCGCGTGGGATTTGCATATGCCCGGTATTTCATATATCCGGCAAAATCAGAAAATAACGGGTAACCGGCTGAAGTTCCGGCGGAGCTCATGGGTACGTCAAGACAAGGCAGATGGCGAAAGAGGATCGGCCCCGTCTCACGCTGGCTGCCGGCATTTGCCCGTGTCTCCACCATCATATTGTTAATCGGGCTTGCCTTCTTCCTCGCGCTCAGGATCGCCGCTCCCTATCTTATTTCCACCGGCTTCGTGCGCTCCGGCATCGAGGATGCTCTGTCGAAATGGACGGGCTATCACGCCGAGATCAAGGGTAATCCGGTCCTCGAATTCTGGCCGACGCCACGCATTACGCTCAACGACGTCACCATCCGCCAGCCGCGCGAAAGCGGCGACAGACTGCTCGGCCGCATCGAGAGCCTTTCAGCCGATTTCAGCCTGATCGATGCGCTGCGCGGCCGCACTCGCTTCCACGAATTTCACCTGCTGCGGCCTAGCCTCTCGCTGACGCGCGATGAGAACGGCCTGATCGACTGGAGCTATGCCGGCCTTTTGGCGCGGGCCATCGCAGGTGTGCAGGACAACAACGGCACCGAGGTTCTCGCTCCGAAGCTCGACGCCGATATCGGCGCTGTGACGGTCGAAGACGGCACGCTGACCCTGACCGATACGCGGACGGGCAATGTCTACCACTTCGACAGCGTCGCAGCCGATATCGCCTGGCCGAAGCTGTCGAGGGCAATTTCAGCCGTCCTCATTGCCCGGTTCAACGGTGAGGACCTGAAGGTCGATTTTGCCTCGGCCGCGCCGCTGCTCGTCTTCGCCGGCAAGAATGCCGAGATGAAGGCCTCGATCGCTTCCAATCTGATGACCGCGCGTTTCCAGGGCGTCGGCAGCATGGTGAGCCTCTCTTCGGTCTCAGGCAATATCAACGCCAGCTTTCCGGATGTGCAGGCCCTCCTGAAATGGTCCGGCAGATCTATCCCGGGGATCGAGTCGCTGAAGAGCGCGTCGATGACTTCGGATGTGACGTCGGTATCCAACGGTTTCCGCTTCAACAATGTGAGTATGGCGCTGAACGATGCGAGCGCCACCGGTGTGATGGATTTCACCGTCGCACCTGGCAAGCGGCCGAAGATCGGCGGGACGCTTGCCTTCGACCAGATGAACCTTAAACCGTTCCTCGATGCCTTCGCGCTCAGACTTGCTGCCGGTGGCCTCGGCGACTTGCTGCTACCGAGCCCTCTCGGACCGCTGCAACTTCTTGATCTCGATGTGCGGCTTTCCGCGCGACAGGCGCAGATGGGTATCTTTTCGCTTGCGGATGTCGGCGCCAGCGTGATCGTCGCCGGCGAGGAAGCGAAGTTCGATATTGGTGACAGCCAGTTCGAGGGCGGCGAAATGACGGCCCATCTGGAAGCGACCCGCCGCGATTTTGATGGCGGCGGCAAGTTGCAGCTTTCGATCCGCGATGCGGATTTCAATGCACTTGCCGAAAAATTGCAGCTCAAGGGGCCGCTGCCGCATGCGACCGGCTCCCTCGATCTTTCGCTGGAGACGCCGAAGGCGATCTGGACGACGGGACTTGCCGATGTGACCGGCAAGCTCAGATTCTGGACGGCTGCGGGCTCCATTCCCGGTGTCGATGTCTATGCACTTCGCACGCAGGCAGCGCAGAAGCCGTTCTTCGCGCTGAGCTCCACTGGAAACGGATCCTTCGCCTTCAGCAAGCTCGATCTTCAGGCCGACTTTGCCAATGGTACCGCGGAAATCCACGATGCGCGATTTGCCGGCTCCGATCAGATGCTGACACTATCGGGCGTCATTACTTATGAGTCGAACGGGCTTGCGCTCTCCGGCGCGCTGGAAGCGATCGATCCGGCAAAAGCGGTCGATCTGCCGCGCCTGCCCTTCTTCATCGGCGGCTCGTGGCCGAACCCGGTCATTTCGCCGGTGCCGCTGTTCAACGCACCGACGAAAACCCAGCCTTAGCGCCTTTCCTGGTCAGTTTCAGAGCATTTCCGGACGCAAAACCGCTACAGGCTTTCGCTGGAATTGCTCTTAAGCTGTCGCCGCCGCGGCCCTCTCATCGCGCTCGCGTTGCACTTCGCGGCGCTTGGTGACGACAGATGCGCAGATGACGCCTATCGCTACGATGGCGATCAGAATGGTGCAGACCGCATTGATTTCCGGCGTCACGCCGAGACGCACCTGGCTGTAGATCTTCATCGGCAGCGTGGTTGCGCCCGGTCCTGACGTGAAGCTCGCAATCACGAGGTCGTCGAGCGACAGGGTGAAGGCCAGAACCCAGCCGGAAAAGACGGCTGGCGAGATGATCGGCAGCGTCACCTCGAAGAAGGTCCTGACCGGCGGAGCGCCGAGATCCTGGGCGGCCTCCTCGATCGACTGGTCGAAGCTCAGAAGCCGTGACTGCACGACGACGGCGACGAAGCACATGGTCAGCGTCGTGTGTGCCAGCGTGATCGTCCAGAAGCCGCGGTCAAGGCCGATTGCCACGAAGAGGAGCAGCAGCGACAGGCCGGTGATGACTTCGGGCATGACAAGCGGCGCATAGACCAGTCCTGAAAAGAGGATACGGCCACGGAAGCGCGTGAAGCGAACGAGAGTGATGGCCGCCATGGTGCCGAGGATCGTGGCGAATGTCGCCGACAGCAGGCCGACGCGGACCGTCACCCAGGCCGCGTCGAGCAGAGCCTGATTGGAGAGCAGCGAGACATACCATTTGGTCGAAAAACCGCCCCAGACGGTGACGAGCTTCGATTCGTTGAAGGAGAAGATCACCAGAAGCACGATCGGCAGATAGAGAAAGGCGAAGCCGAGGACGACGGAGGTGATGTTAAAGCGGGTCCATCTGAACATGGCTTATTTCCCTGCCTCGTCGGCTTTCGCCTGAACATTCTGGAAGAAGACGATCGGGATCACGAGGATGAGAAGCAGGATCGTCGCCACCGCCGAAGAAACGGGCCAGTCGCGATTGGAATTGAATTCGTTCCAGATCGTCTTGCCGATCATCAGCGTCTGCGAACCGCCAAGGAGGTCGGGGATAACGAATTCGCCGACGGCCGGGATGAAAACCAGCATGCAGCCGGCGATGACACCCGGGATCGACAGCGGGAAGGTGACGCGCCAGAAAGCCTGGATCGGCGTGCAGCCGAGATCCTGTGCCGCCTCGATCAGCGTGCCGTCCATCTTTTCCAGCGCCGAGTAGAGCGGCAGCACCATGAAGGGCAGATAGGAATAGACGATGCCGATATAGACGGCTGTATTGGTATTGAGGATGATCAGCGGATTGTCGATGAGGTGCAGCGACGTCAGGAACTGGTTCAGCAGCCCTTCCGGCTTCAGGATGGCAATCCAAGCATAGACACGGATCAGGAAGCTTGTCCAGAAGGGCAGGATCACCAGCATCAGGAGCGTCGGGCGAATGCTGCGCGGCGCCTGCGCCATGCCATAGGCAACCGGATAGGCGATCAAAAGCGTCAGGAAAGTGGAGATTCCGGCGATCACCACACTCGATATATAGGCATTGAAATAGAGCGGATCGTCGGTCAGGTAGCCGTAGTTGTCGAGGGAGAAGCTCGAGACCTTGTCCCAGAAACCGCCCCAGCCATCAGCGAGAGCGAAGACCGGCTCATAAGGCGGCATGGCGATCGCCGTTGCCGACAGCGAGATGCGGAAGACGATGAAGAACGGCGCCAGGAAGAAAAGCAGCAGCCAAGCATAGGGAATGATGATGACAAGGCGGTTGTAGAAGCGTGAAGTGAAGGTCCCCATGGTCTCAATCCTTCAGCAGCACGCCGCTGTCCTCATCGAAGGAGATCCAGACTTCCTGATCGTAGGTGAAGGGGTCATCGACGGCGCGCTGTGCGTTGAGGGAAGAAGCCTTGACGACATTGCCGTTCGGCAGTCTGACGTGGAAGACCGTCATGTCGCCGAGATAGCCGATGTCCCAGAGCTCGCCCTTGGCGGCATTGGTTGAGGCATTCCCGGGTGCCGCGCGGGTGACGCGGAGCTTTTCCGGGCGGATGGCGAAACCGAGCGTGCTACCAACGGTCGGGGCGTCGGTCGAGGCCGTGCGGACCGTGAGGCCGCTGTCGACGGCGATTTCGACCGCGCCATTTGAGGCCGTTGTCACCTTGCCGTCGAAAATGTTCACGTCGCCGATGAAATCAGCAACGAAGCGGCAATTCGGTGCTTCGTAGATTTCGGCCGGTGTGGCGACCTGCACCACCTTGCCGTGGCTCATGACTGCAATGCGGTCAGCCATTGTCATGGCTTCTTCCTGATCGTGCGTGACGACGACGAAGGTGAGGCCGAGGCTCTGCTGCAGGTCCATCAATTCGAACTGGGTTTCCTCGCGCAGCTTCTTGTCGAGCGCGCCGAGTGGCTCGTCGAGCAGCAACACCTTGGGCCGCTTGGCGAGAGAACGGGCAAGCGCCACGCGCTGGCGCTGCCCACCGGAAAGCTGGTTGGGCTTGCGGGAAGCGAACTGCTCGAGCTTCACGAGCTTCAGCATCTGCGAGACACGCTCGACCATCTCGTCCTTCGGCATGCCATCCTGCTTGAGGCCGAAGGCAATGTTCTTCTCGACCGTCATGTGCGGGAAAAGAGCGTAGGATTGGAACATCATGTTGACCGGCCGCTTGTAGGGCGGCGTGCCTGCAAGATCGGTGCCATCGAGAATGATCTCGCCCGATGTCGGCTGTTCGAAACCGGCCAGCATGCGCAGCAGCGTGGACTTGCCGCAGCCGGATGCGCCGAGCAGCGCGAAGAACTCGCGGTGATAGATATTCAGCGACAGATCGTTGACGGCGGTAAAATCGCCGAAGCGCTTGGTGACATTCTTGAAGGCAATGAACGGTTTTGCGGATGGATCGGTCCAAGGTGCGAATGCGCGGCGGATATTGCCAAGAGATTTCATATTATTCCCCGAAAATACAAGGTTTCAGCCGGCCTCCACCCGGGCCGGGAATGGAAAGGCCCGGACGTTTCCGTCCGGGCCGAAATCTCGGTTATTGGCCGGTGACGACCTTGGTCCAGATTCGTGTCACCAGACGCTGCGTCTTCGGATCGAGCGGCGGCACCGTGAAGAGCTTGGCCATGATCTCCGGCGTCGGATAGATCGCCGTGTCGTCGATCACGTCCTTGTCGAGAAACTGCTGCGAGGCCTTGTTGCCGTTTGCGTAGAAGACGAAGTTCGATGCTTTGGCGACGACTTCAGGCTTCATCATGTAGTTGATGAATTCATGCGCCTCTTCGACATGCGGCGCATCCTTCGGAATGCCGAAGACATCGAAGAAGATCTGCGCACCCTGGCTCGGAACCGAATAGTCGACATTTACGCCGGCCTTTGCCTCGGCTGCGCGATCCCGCGCCTGGAAGACGTCGCCCGAAAAGCCGAGCGCGATGCAAATATCGCCGTTGGCGAGCGCGCTGATATATTCAGAGGAGTGGAACTTGCGAACGAAGGGACGAACGGCAAGCAGGACCTCCTGCGCCTTGTTCAGGTCTTCCGGCTTCTTGCTGTTCGGATCGAGGCCGAGATAGGCAAGAACGGACGGAATGACGTCTGTCGGCGAATCCAGCATATAGATGCCGCAATCCTTGAGCTTTGCAGCCTTGGCCGGATCGAAAAGCGCATCCCAGTTCGGCTTTTCATCCGTGCCGAGTGCAGCCTTCACCTTGTCGACGTTATAGCCGATGCCGGTCGTGCCCCACATGTAGTCGACGGAGTATTCGTTGCCCGGATCGAAGGTGGCGACGCCCTTCATCACGATGTCCCACATGTTCGACAGGTTCGGCAGCTTGGACTTGTCGAGCTTCTGATAGACGCCGGCCGCGATCTGGCGCTGCATGAAGGACACGGTCGGAACGACGACGTCATAACCGGTGCCGCCGGCAAGCAGCTTGGTTTCCAAAGTCTCGTTGGAGTCGAAGGTGTCGTAGACGACCTTGATACCGGTTTCCTTGGTGAAGTCCTCAAGGATCGAGCTGTCGATATAATCGGACCAGTTGTAGACGTTGACCACACGCTCCTGGGCGAAGGCCGGCGCGGCGGCAAGGAGAGCGACAACGGCAACTGCCGTCAGGTTAGCTATTCTTGACCTCATAATATCTCCTGTTTTTTTAAAGGTATCGCACCCCCGGACACCTCTTCTTCCCTCTGGTTTGACTGCAGACTAGAAAGGAATTTCTAAGCCTACAAGCGCAAAATCCTGCAGCGTCAATGATTTCACAATCACTGAAAATCGAAGCTTCCGAGGCCAGCGGAGGTCTCGTCCAGAGCGAGTGGACGTGTCAGCGGCGGCTCGGCCCGGGAAAGGCATCCGCGCCTCTCACAAAGACGGCAGGCGGGACCGACCGCAACCGGTAGAGCATCACTTCGGCCGTAGACCAGGCTGTCGCGCAAGGCGGCATCACAGCCGATCAACACAGCCGTGCGCCGCGCCCGTTCGCCGAACTCGACAACCGGCCCTTCGAGCGTGCGCGCAATCGTCAGGAAAGCCGAACCATCAGGCATGACGACCGTCTCGGCCAATACCCTGCCCGGCTCGAGAAAGGCAGCGTGGATATTGAGCTTCGGACAGTTGCCGCCAAAGCGCGCCTGCGGAAAGCCCTGGGCGCCTGTCCTGCGAATGACATGGCCCGCAGCATCACTCTCCATCAGGAAGAAGGGAATGCCTGCGGCGCCTGGACGCTGCAGCATGACGAGGCGCGACGCGGCCTGGCCGAAGGAGACGGCGAAACGGGCACGGATGAGATCGATGTCGTATCGGCTATTCTGTGCGGCAAGAAGAAAGGCCCCGTAAGGCATCAGCAAGGCGAGCGCCGCACTGCGCGTCAACTCGAAGCGGGCGATGCGCCGCGCCTCGTCGGATGACAGCGGCAGTTCTTCAAGTGCGGCATCGATCTCGGACCGCAGGGCGAGCCTTGCCACTTCGATGGCTATTTCCTGCGCTTGATCGGCCCCCGAAAGGCGCTCGGACAGGAAAAGGCGCATCGAGTGACGGTCGAAGCGGCGACGCAGATCCGGCATGACGTGAACGGGCAGGATGCGGGTGGCGATGCCGCGCTCGTTCTTCAGCCAGTCCTTCAGGTTGCCGCCGGCAGCAAGTCCGTTGGCGAAACTTTCCGCCGCCGCCTCGATCTCAGCGAAATAGGCGGGGCGGCGTTCGAGCACTTCCCTCGCCTCGTCCAGAGGCAAGCGGCCGGAAGCGACCGGCGCACGGCCTTCGCCCGCCATCAAGGCCGTCAGGTCGGAAAGCCGGGCGGCCTGCTCGCGATAGGCGCGGTAGAGCTTGATCATACCGCCAGCCGCATTGGGCGCGGCATCAGCCACTTCTACAAGCTCCTGATCGCCTGGCAGTTCACCCGACAGCAACGGATCGGCGAACACCTCCTTCAACTGGCCAAGGCCGCCGGCGGTTTCGCCCTGCAGTTCCTCAAGATCGATGCGGTAGACGGAAGAGAGCTTGAGCAGCAGTTGCACCGTCAACGGGCGCTGGTTGCGTTCGATCAGATTCAGGTAGGAGGGGGAGATTTCCAGCGCCTCGGCCATGGCGGTCTGCGTCAATGCCAGCGCATTGCGGATGCGCCTGACTTTCGGCCCCGCAAATATCTTCCGTTCCGCCATGTCACATCCTTTACACTCTAGGGTTTACAAATTTTTACAAAATTACAAAATTGCCCTGTAAATCCTCCTCATCCTAACCTCTTTCTTCGCCTGAAATCAAAGGTTTTTCTGGATAATCTCCTCGTTTTTGTAAATTCTGTCATCAGCGCTCAGGCGTTGGAAGTCAAAGAGGAGATTGGCATGACAGATTTTTACAAACTCATTCGCAACGCGCCTGATCGCCGTTTCGACGGTATCGAGCGGCCCTATTCCGTCGCCGATGTCGAGCGTCTGCGTGGTTCCGTCGCGCTCCGCTACACGCTGGCCGAAATGGGGGCTCAGCGCCTCTGGCAGCTTCTGCATGAGGAGAACTTCGTCAATGCGCTCGGTGCGCTCTCCGGCAACCAGGCCATGCAGATGGTACGCGCCGGGCTGAAGGCGATCTATCTTTCGGGCTGGCAGGTCGCCGCCGACGCCAACACGGCATCATCAATGTATCCGGATCAATCGCTCTATCCCGCCAATGCCGGACCGGAGCTTGCCAAACGCATCAACCGCACGCTCCAGCGCGCCGACCAGATCGAGACGGCAGAAGGTGGAGAACTTTCAGTCGAGACCTGGTTTGCGCCGATCGTCGCCGACGCCGAGGCCGGTTTCGGCGGGCCGCTCAATGCGTTCGAGATCATGAAAGCCTATATCGAGGCGGGAGCAGCCGGCGTTCATTTCGAGGATCAGCTGGCCTCGGAGAAGAAATGCGGCCATCTCGGCGGCAAGGTGCTGATCCCCACCGCCGCTCATATCCGCAATCTCGACGCGGCGCGGCTTGCCGCCGATGTCATGGGCGTGCCGACGCTCGTCATCGCACGCACCGATGCTGAAGCGGCCAAGCTTCTGACCTCTGACATAGACGAGCGCGACCAGCCTTTCGTCGATTATGATGCCGGACGCACGGTCGAGGGCTTCTATCAGGTACGCAACGGGCTGGAACCCTGCATTGCGCGCGCCGTCGCCTATGCATCGCATTGCGACCTCATCTGGTGCGAAACGTCGAAGCCGGACCTGGAGCAGGCGCGCCGCTTTGCCGAAGGCGTCCACAAGGTGCATCCCGGCAAGCTGCTTGCCTATAATTGCTCGCCGTCCTTCAACTGGAAGAAAAACCTCGACGATGCGACGATCGCCAGGTTCCAGCGCGAACTCGGCGCCATGGGCTACAAGTTCCAGTTCATCACACTCGCCGGGTTCCACCAGCTGAACTACGGCATGTATGAGCTCGCCAGCGGCTATCGCGAACGGCAGATGGAGGCCTATTGCGAGCTTCAGCAGGCGGAATTCGCTGCCGAGGCACGCGGCTATACCGCCACCAAACATCAGCGTGAAGTCGGCACCGGCTATTTCGACGCCGTGTCGCTGGCGATATCAGGCGGCCGCGCCTCGACGACGGCCATGGGGGAATCAACCGAACACGCCCAGTTCAAACCGGCTGCCGAGTAGAGGAGGAAACGACATGGCATCCATTGCGCGCGTCCGCGAACGGACGGAAGAGCAGGCAAGCAGCATGACTGATGATCAGCAGACGGTGATCCGCATGCTCGCCAATGATCTGCACAGGCTGAATCTATCAGTGATGAAAGCGGTCGAGGCCGGTGTTTCGGTGGAGCTGGTACGCTCCGCCCGGCATCATGGCGGCGACGGCAACTGGGGAGATCTGCTGATCCCCGTCATCGTCGCAAACAGAAATTGAGCGTAGGTCCGGTGGCAAAGACCACCGGACCTACGCTATTTGACGCAATTGTCAGCACAGCGGAGTCGCGGCATAATTGAGCATATCTTCGAACGGAACTGCATATGCCCGGTTCGCCGCACGCAAAACTCGAAGTTCTGACCGATCTGATCTATGGCGCGCTCTTCGGCGAGACGTCGTGGCAAGCCTTTCTCGATGCTCTGGCAGCGACGATGCCCGATGCCAAGTCGACGCTGTTTTTCCACGATGCCGTCGCGCGCACCGGCGGTCTCTCCCTCTCCTCCGGTCTCGCGGAAAAGGAAACCGAGGCCTATAACCGCTACTATGCGGCCATCAATCCATGGATGCCGCGCGCCGCCACCCGGCCGATCGGCCTTGGCGTGATCGCCGATCAGATGCTGCCGCGCGATCAGCTTCTGAAGACGGAATTCTACAGCGACTACCTTCGCTGGATCGGCTGCGAAAGCAGCGTCGGCGTGACGATCATGCGGGAACGCGGACGCTCCTTCAATCTTTCGACGCTGACCTCGTCTTCCGATCCGGATTTCAATCGCAGGAATGCCGAACTGCTCAGCGACCTGGCACCGCATCTGCGCCGCGCCTTCGATTTCATTCGCCGCGAGCACAGCGATCCCCACAATAATGAAAACGGATTGGCGCTCTTCGACGCGATCGGCGTCGGTATCGTCTATATCGGCGAGGATCAGAATATCCGCTCGATCAACAGCGCGGCGGAGCGGATGATTGCCGAGGGCGAAGCGATCGGCGTGACCTCGACCGGGCGGATCATGATCAATGACAGCGAGCTTGCCTCCCGCCTGTCGACTCTGCTGCGCCACCGCTTGCAGGCATTTTCGCCGGCAAGCACGCTCATCAGGATGAAGAACACTGGTTTCAAATGTACGTTGGTGAAGATGCAGTCGGATTTCATCACCGAATTTCTCGAGGGACCGACGGTCGCGATGATCATCGAGCGGGCGAGCCTGCCGTTGCGCCCCGATCTCAATGACGCCCTGCTCCGTATCGACCAACTGACGGCGGCAGAAATGCGGATTGCCGCCGGCATCACCGCGGGCCTGTCGCTGCGCGAGGTCGCACGGACGAACGATGTCAGCTACGAGACCGCGCGCTCGCATCTGAAGAACATCTATTCGAAGCTCGGGGTGAACAGCCAGGTGGGGCTCGTGCGCAGGCTGATGCCGTAGAGCCAGATTATCCGCGACTGGCGCGCTTGCCGGCGAAGAGGTCGGTATAGCTTTTCAAAAGCTTCGTCATCCGGTCGGCAACCGTGCGAATTTCCGGGCGGTGGCGATCCTCGGCATTCATGACGATCCACTGGCGGTGACGCAGCTCCGGCAGCTCGCCGCCGCTCCGTTCCAGTTCGGGATCGAGATCGCCGACGAAACAGGGCAGCACCGTCTTTCCCGCGCCCGCACGCACCAGATCCGGCAAGGAGCGCGGGCGGTTGACAGTCGCGACGATGGCGGATGTCGCATTCTGATAGGGCCAGCGCAGATAGGCGGAGATCGCATCCTCTGCGCCGACGGCGATCCATCTGGTGTCGTCCTGGCTGGCATTGCGTCTGATGTAGACGGCATAGGCGACTTCGCCGAGCAGGCGGGCGGCGAGATTGCTTTCCTCCGGCTCGAAGGCGCGGATGCCGATATCGCTTTCCCGGTAATTCAGGTTCGCGCGGGCCTCGCCGATAACAAGGGAAATGCCGAACGTGTCCCCGGGCATGCGGATCGCCGAGAAATTCTCCGTCAGCAGCCAGGAGATCCATGTGCCGGCAGCGATCCTGACGGTGGCCCCACCCTCGGACGATTGCCGCCATGCTTCGACCTTGCGGGCGGCCGCCTCCATCTCCTGCAGATGATCGACGAGGGTCTGCCCATCAGCGGTCAAGCGGTAGCCTGTCTGGCTGCGGTGAAAGAGTGTGCGGCCGAGTTCCTGCTCCAGCTCGAGCATACGCCGACCGATCGTTGCCGGGCTCAGAGCAGTGGCAGCGCTTGCGCCCGTCAGGCCGCCGGTGCGGGCGACCTGCAGGAAAAGCTGATAGGAGTCCCAATTGCTATTTTTCATGAGTGAAAAACATAATGGGATTTTTCTCGTTCAAAAAGCGAATTTTGATGTGTAGATCAATTGATGTCCATAAACGAGAGGACATCACGATGATCGATAATCTCATAGTCGCAGACATTGCCGGCCGAATGCAGCGAGCAAGCTTGCTGCAGCGGACAAGACGCGATCGGATAAAGGAAGAGGATGCCTTTTACGACAACGCCGGAAGCAGCTTCCTGGTGCGATTTGCAGCCTGGCTGACGCTGCCGGCAGACGAGGCCGCCGGTCGCACGAAGGTGCGGCCCGGCGAAGACGAATGCGGATGTCAGGCCGCCTGCCTGACGCGCCCGTGAGCGGCAGCACCTTCGGCAAGCCGGAACTGTTCGATCAGCGCCATCAGCATGTCGGCCTCTTCCGCCAGCTGCCGGCTTGCCTGCGTGGTTTCGGCAACCATGGAGGCATTCTTCTGCGTCATCTGGTCCATGGCATTGACGGAACTGTTGACGTCCTGAAGGGCGGCCGACTGGTCGCGGCTTGCTGTGGCGATGGTCTCGACGTGGCCGCTGATTGCGATGATCTCTTGGCTGATCGAGGCGAGCACGCTGCCGGTCTTCTGCACAAGTTCGGAACCGGCATTCACCTCGCGGGTCGACTGGTCGATGAGCGCCT
Organism: Rhizobium sp. CF142; assembly: GCF_000281145.1. Lineage (NCBI taxonomy): Bacteria > Pseudomonadati > Pseudomonadota > Alphaproteobacteria > Hyphomicrobiales > Rhizobiaceae > Rhizobium > Rhizobium sp. CF142. The sequence continues at coordinate 66,421 of NZ_AJWE01000088.1, forward strand.
TGATTTCCTTGGCGGCATTGGCCGAGCGCTGGGCAAGCTCGCGCACTTCCTGCGCCACCACGGCAAAGCCCTTGCCGGCTTCACCGGCGCGCGCCGCCTCGACGCCGGCATTCAGCGCCAGCAGGTTGGTCTGGAAGGCGATGTCGTCGATGACGACGATGATCTGTTCGATGCGCTGCGAGGCGTCTTCGATGCGGCCCATGGCGGCGACGGCATCACCGACGACGGTGCCGGAACTGTCGGCCGTCCGTTTGGTCGCGGCGACGACATTGTTTGCCTCATGGGCGCGTTCGGCCGACGAGCGGACCGTAACGGTGATCTCTTCGACGGCAGCGGCCGTTTCCTCGAGGCTTGCAGCCTGGGATTCCGTGCGCCTGGAGAGTTCGTCAGCCGAGGCGGAAACCGAACCGCTGTTGCGCTGGATGGAAGCGGCACTCGCCCGAATGCGCGTCAACGTATCCTGAAGGCGCTCGAGCGAAGTGTTAAAATCCATGCGGAGCTGTTCGAGCCGGCCGACGAAGGGGGTTTCGATGGTCTGCGAGACATCGCCCTGTGACAGGCGTCCGAGACCTGCGGCAAGCTGGTTGACGGCAAAATCGATCTGGCCATCGAGTGTGCGCTTCTCCGCATCGTTGCGGCTGCGCTCGGCATCGTTCAGGGCGCGCTGTTCGGCCGCCTGCGTTTCCAGTTCCTGGCGGGCTACCGCGCTATCGCGGAAGAGAGCGAGCGCACGGCCGATGTCACCGAATTCGTTCTTCTTTTCGACGCAGGGGATGGCGCTGACGAGGTCGCCCGACGAAATGGCGCGCACGCTCGACGTCAGGGCCTGCATCGGCCTGACGGAACGGCGGATCGCATAGAAAGCGAGCACGCCGACGAGCAGCATCACCACGGCGCCGACGCTAAGAACCAGCGTCTGCAGTTCGTTCATACGCTGGTAATAGACTTCCATGGGTATGCCGATGAAGAGGATGCCGATCGTGGCACCCGAGGGATTCTTGACCGGGAAATAACCCGTCATGAATTTGCGACTGAAGAGGTCTGCCGGACCGTAATAGGCGTTGCCCTGCGCCAGTACCGGCTGGGCGGGATGATCCGCGGCAAGCTTGGTGCCGACGGCACGGTCGCCATTTTCTTTCTTCACATTGGTGGAGACGCGGACGTAATCGCCTCCCTGCTTTTCGAAGATGGTGGCAACGCCGGCGATCGACTGGGCCGTGCGGTCGACCAGCGAATAATCTGCAAAGGCAGGGATCTTGTCTTCGGTGACGCCCGACAGCACGTTGTCCTTCACATCGATGCGGACATCAGCATCGCTGGCGCCGTAGAGAACCGCCATCGAGCGACTTGCGTCCTTCGCATCGGATACCGCACTATCCATGACATAGCTGCCGAGATTGTAATAGGTCACGCCGACAATCGCTGCGGTGCTGACCGCAAGCAGAAGCAGCGTGATCGCAACGATCTGGCGCACGATGGATGTCGAAAAGAAACGCAGCATCTGGAACCTCTGGCGAACACAACCTTTATGATTTTCATAAGAATGCGTTAGGGAAAATTTTCTCTTAACGCGGGGTTCGCGCTGAGCCTTTTACTTGTCTTTTTTCAAATCTAGTATGATTTCATGAATGCATCATCTGCAAGAAGGGCAGGAATTTTTCAATCCATCCGTCTCTTCACAACCTTGGCGTGACTTATTTACACATAAAAATGGCCCCGGAGACGGGGCCATTTGCGTTGCGGATGGGAAGGCTGAAATCAGGCGGCGCGGTACATGTGCATGTCGCTGTCGCCGCCGATCTTGAACTGCTGCACGAGATGCAGCAGTGCATCCGCCTCATTTGCGAGTTCGCGGCTCGCGGCAGTGGTCTCTTCTACCATTGCCGCGTTCTGCTGGGTCATCTGATCCATCTGGTTGACCGTGGAGTTGACCTCCTGCAGCGCGCTCGACTGGTCGTGGCTTGCGCGGGCGATCATTTCGACATGCTGGCTGATCGTGACGATCTGAGCGCTGATCTTGGCGAGAACCGTGCCGGTCTCCTGGACGAACTGCGAACCGGAATTGACCTCGTTCGTCGACTTGTTGATGAGACCCTTGATCTCCTGTGCGGCAGCGGCAGAGCGCTGGGCAAGCTCACGGACTTCCATGGCGACGACCGCAAAGCCCTTGCCGGCTTCACCGGCGCGGGCGGCTTCGATACCGGCATTCAGAGCGAGCAGGTTGGTCTGGAAGGCGATTTCGTCGATGACGCCGATGATCTGCTCGATCTGGCGCGACGCATCCTCGATGCGGCCCATGGCGTCGATCGCGTTGTTGACGACGACGGCGGAGTCGTCGGCGCTGCGCTTGGCCTGGCGGACGATCTGATCGGCATCCTTGGCGCGCTCGGCGGAGGAGCGGACAGTGACGGTGATCTGGTCGACGGCGGCAGCCGTTTCTTCCAGCGATGCAGCCTGCTGCTCGGTACGCTTGGCGAGATCCTCGGAGGACTGGGCCATCTGGTTGCCGTTGCCCTGGATCATCTGAACGTTGTCGCGGATCTGGCTCATCGTGGCCTGCAGGCGCATCATCGAACCGTTGAAGTCCTGACGGAGCTGTTCGAGACGGCCGATGAAGGGTGTATCGATCGTCGTCGAGATATCGCCCTGCGACATGCGCTCGAGACCGGCGGCGAGCTCATTGACGGCATACTCAATCTGGCGGTCCATCTCGCGTTTTTCGGCATCGTTGCGCTGGCGCTCATGCTCGGCGGCCTGACGCTCTTCGTCGCTCTGTTCCTCGATACGGATCTTGGAGAGGGCATTTTCCTTGAAGATGCCAAGCGCCCGGGCAATGTCGCCGATTTCGTCGGAACGCTTCTCGCCAGAGATGTTGGTGTCGAGCGCACCTTCGGCGATGCGGCGCATGGCGGCAGTGATCTGGGCGATCGGCCGCTGCAGCGTCAGCACCAGCGCGATGCCGCCGACGATGGAGACCAGGATGCCGAGCGCGGTCGTGCCGACGGAGATACTGTTGGCCTGGTCGCGCTCGGTGCCGGCAGTCTGCTTCTGCTCTTCCGCGAAGCTGGTCAGCTGGCCCCAGACGCCGTCGAGCTGCTGTCGCGCTGCGGCATAATCGGTCGTACGCTGATTGATCACATCGACGAGGCTCTGCGCACCCTTATCCATCGAAGCGAGAGCTGGCGTAATCGCGTCGACAATGTCGCCGGCGAAATTCATGCCTTTGGCGCTTGCCTGAAGGGTGTTCAGCATGGTGTTGAGCGTGGCGATTTCCTGGTTCAGGCGAACGCGATTTTCCTTGCTCGGCTTGGCGTTGAAATCGGCGAGCACAAGCTGCAGCGAATAGATGGAGCTTTCAAGGCGCCGTGTATCCTCCAACACGGAGTTGGTCTGGGCGATGCGGCTGTCGAGCTCCACGAAAGTCGTTGTTGCCTCGCGCATCATCTGCGTGGCGGTGAGCTGCGTATAAGTCGACATCTGGCGGAAGCGGGAAACGAGACGACCAAGGTTGGCAACGCCCTCATCCGTGCCGGCCTCCGGCGCCGTCGCCTGAGCCTTCAGGTCGCTGACGGTCTGCGCCATCGACTGCGTCATGCTCTTCTGGTTCTGCGGCACGGAGATCTCGATCATGCGCTGCGCCTTGACGATCGCAGGCAGCGCATCGGTCACGACCTTCAGCTTGTCAGCTGAAGTCTGCGCCTTGCTGAAATCGTTCATGGCGGTTGCCAGCGTATCGCCGCCCTTCAGCAGACGGTCGGCTGCGCGCAACGTCGCCGTTGCATTGCCTTCATCGGTGCGGATGTTTTCTTCCAGCTGCTTGGCGTCGTAGCTGACATTGAAGCGGTTGGTAATCATCACCTTCTGGGCATCGTCGATCTGCTTGCGAAGGGCAACTTCCTGCTCGTGCAGGGTCCAGAGCTTGCCGACAGTATCCGAAATGTCGTTCGTGCCCTCGATCGCAGCCTGCAGGTTTTCATGACCGGCATTGTCACCGATCTGTGCCATGGTGGCGTCAAGGGTCTGTCCCTGGGTTTTGATGTCGGCATGGAGTTTGTCGCGCGCCTGCTCGTTGGTCGTCTGCAGGAAGTCGTCCATCGAGGCGTAGAGATCCTTGAACCCGCTCAGCGACTGGAGAACGCTGTTGGAAATCTCCATCCGGCCCTGCAGCAGACCGGAGGCATAAAGACCGGTCAGACCCACGGCGGAAATGGTGATGACGAATGGCAGAACAAAAATCAGAACCTTCGTCTGAATCTTGAAACGAGAAAGAATCTTGTCAATGAACATGGCGCGTCGTGCCTTTCATACACCACTCCTCCCGCCGGCAGCCTTCTGGCGCCAGCCGGGTGCATATCGAGCTGATCTACTAACAGTTGGGAAAACCCTGGAACGGGCGGCAATCATTGCCAGTTCATTTCCGGCGAGGCCGGAAACACCCAAATATTCGTCTACAATGTGTCAGATTAGATATTAATTTTCGGATAAGCGGTGAAAGCGCGTTAGCCGTGATCGCACAATAGTTGCAAATTGCACGCTGCGGAATCGCGATATATCAGTCGCGAGACCGAAAATTTCCATTTCAAGCTGCGGAAAGATCAGATGAAGTGGGAAAGAAGAACTGCAATGCTGGCGGCGGTTGCGCCAGCTGCGAGCATCAGATAGCGCAGAGTTACGAGCTTCGTATCAGGCTTTGCCTGGGCAATTGCGATGGCGCGGGCGCGTCGAGTGTTTCTGTTCATTGCGAAACCTCACTTCTATCTAAGCATAACAATCCAACAAAACGGCTTGCCGGTAAAGCTTAATTTAGGAACGGCTTTGCCAACCTGCCATTGAGACAGGATGGCGCAGCCAATGTTAAGAAGTCTTGAATCGGCTAAAAGGTTTCACGTCTATAAGTATTAGCGTTTACAATGCCTCACCGGCGGCAAAACCGGAGGCCCAGGCCCATTGGAAATTATAGCCGCCGAGCCAGCCGGTCACGTCAACACATTCACCGATGAAATAGAGACCGGGAACGGCCTTGGCCTGCAGGCTGCGGGAATCGAGCGCCGTCGTATCAATGCCGCCGAGCGTTACTTCCGCCGTACGATAACCTTCGGAGCCGGAAGGCCTGACAGACCAGTTCTGCACTGCCTCGGCAAGCCGGGTCAGCAGCTTGTCGGAGAGGTCGGCCATGTTGCCGCTGATGGCTTCGCGTTCGACGATATGTTGGGCCAAGCGCTTTGGCAGGATTTCACCAAGCGCGGTCTGTGCGGATTGGCGCCCGTTTACCTGCTTCGCCTTCTTCAGATGCGCGGCAATATCGACATCCGGTTCGATATCGATGGTGATGGCATCACCTTCCCGCCAGTAGGAGGAAATCTGCAGGACGGTGGGGCCGCTGAGGCCCCGGTGGGTGAAGAGCAACGCTTCGCGAAAGGCCGTCTTGCCGTGACGGATCTCTGCGGGCGCAGAGATGCCTGACAGAGGCGCGATGCTTTCGAGCAAAATCGGATCGAGCGTCAGAGGCACAAGGGCGGCGCGCGTTTCGGTAACGGCCAAGCCGAACTGCTCGGCAATGCGATAGGCAAAGCCGGTTGCTCCCATCTTCGGAATGGATTTTCCGCCCGTTGCGATGACCAGCGAGGCGGCGTCGAAGACCCCCTCGGAGGTCGAGACACGGAAGCCGCTTTCGGTCTTTTCAACTCCTGTCATTTCGAGACCGAGATGCCAGACAGCACCTGCCGCACGCATCTCGTCGAGCAGCATGAAGATGATGTCCTTGGCGCTGTTGTCGCAGAAAAGCTGGCCGAGCGTCTTTTCGTGCCAGGCGATGCCATGCCGGTCTACCATGGCGATGAAATCGGCCGGAGTAAAACGGGCAAGCGCCGACTTGCAGAAATGTGGATTGGCGGAGAGGAAGTTCTTCGGGCCGGCATTGATATTGGTGAAGTTGCAGCGGCCGCCGCCGGAGATGCGGATCTTCTCGCCCGGTGCCCGGGCGTGATCCAGCACGGTGACGGAATGACCACGCTGTCCGGCGCGGATGGCGCACATCATTCCCGCGGCACCCGCCCCGATGACGATCACATCGCTCTTGCGCTGCAAAATCCGTTTTCCCTGCTGAAATCGCGTCTTCTTTTTCCATCAGAGGGTGAAAGTCAACGCCTTCCACCCCCTCGCCAATTGCCAAACTCCGGTTATGATGGCGTTACGATCAACGCAAACCGGTGTGTCATGTCCCCAAAAAAGACGACGCTGAAGCCTGCCAGAAACGTACCCACCTCGAAGAAATCCCCTCCCGATCCCGGATCTCTGCGCGGTGTTGCGAACTGGAAGGAAGCGGCGCAGTGGCTAAGGGCACGCGGTATCGAAGACATCGAATGCATCACGCCGGACCTTGCCGGCGTGCCGCGCGGCAAGATGATGCCGTCCTCCAAATTCACCTCCAACACATCGCTTGCACTGCCTTCGGCGATCTACCGCCACACGATATCAGGCGAATATCCCGAGGAGACCGAAAGCTTCCGCTACGAGCCGCGCGACAGCGACCTGAAGCTCGTGCCCGACCTTTCCACCCTGTCCGTGGTGCCTTGGGAAACCGACCCGACCGCGCAGGTCATCTGCGACATCGTCAATTCCGACGGACAGGAAGTTCCCTACACGCCGCGCAACGTATTGAAGCGCATTCTCAGCCTCTATGCCGAGCGCGGCTGGAAGCCGATCGTGGCGCCGGAAATCGAATTCTACCTGGTCGCCACGAATGACGACCCGGACTATCCGCTGCACCCGCCCAAGGGGCGTTCGGGTCGTTCGATTCTCGGCGGCCAGGGCTATTCGATCGCCGGCATCAACGAGTTCGACGAGTTGATCGACGACATCTACCACTTCTCGGAAAAGCAGGGCCTCGAGATCGATACGCTGATCCACGAGGAAGGACCGGCGCAGCTTGAAATCAACCTCCGTCACGGCAATCCGATCGAACTTGCCGACCAGGTGTTTCTCTTCAAGCGCACGATCCGCGAGGCGGCGCTGAAGCACGACATCTACGCCACCTTCATGGCCAAACCGATGCAGGGCCAGCCGGGTTCGGCAATGCATATCCACCAGTCCGTGGTGGACATCAACACCGGCAAGAACGTCTTCTCGAACAATGATGGTTCGGCCTCGAAGGAATTCTTCCACTTCATCGGCGGCATGCAGAAATACGTGCCGAGCGCACTTGCCATGCTGGCGCCCTATGTGAATTCCTACCGCCGCCTGCAGCCGGACATGTCCTGCCCGGTCAACAATGCCTGGGGTTACGACAACCGCACGACGGCCTTCCGCGTGCCGGTCTCCGATCCGCAGGCCCGGCGCGTGGAAAACCGCCTGCCGAGCTCGGATGCCAATCCCTATCTGGCGCTCGCCGCCTCGCTGGCATCCGGCCTGCTCGGCATCCAGAAAGAGATCGAGCCGACTGCGCCGACCGAGGATTCGGCCAATGAGGGCTCGATCGACCTGCCGCGCGGCCTTCTGGAAGCCGTGGCGCTGCTTGAAGACGAGCCGGCCTTCGAGGAAGTCTTCGGCAAGGAGTTCATCGGGCTTTATGCCGGCGTGAAGCGGGGCGAGTTCGAAACCTTCATGCAGGTGATCAGCCCCTGGGAGCGGGAATTCCTCCTTTTGAACGTGTGAGGGTTCGCCATGACGAAAGAGACATGGCAGAGTCCCATCGCGCCTGGCCTATCCTGGTATCAGGCAACAGTCGGCGAGCGGCCGGATTATCCGGCGCTCGACGGCTCGAGGCAGTGTGACGTCGCCATTATCGGCGGCGGCTATACGGGCCTTCAGGCCGCCTATAATCTCGCCAGGGCCGGCGTCTCGGTGACGCTCATCGAGGGCAGCAGGCTCGGCGACGGCGCCTCCGGGCGCAATGGCGGCCAGCTCGGCACGGGCCAGCGCTGGTGGCCGGAAGAGATGGAGGAGAAGATCGGCTATGAGCGCTCCAAGGCGCTCTTCGACCTTGCCGAAGATGCCAAGCGGCACCTCATGGATTTTGCGACCGAGCACCAGATCGATATGGACTACGTGTCCGGTCAGCTCAGCGTCGCCCACAAGGAAAGCTACAAGCGGTACTATTACGAGAATGCCGAGATCGCGGCCTTCCGCTACGACTATCCGCATCTGCGTTTCATGGACCGCGAGGAGACGCAGGAGCGGCTTGGCTCCAAACGCTTCTATTGCGGGGTACGCGACGTCGGCACTGGCCATATCCATCCGCTGAAGCTGCTGATCGGCCTTGGCAGGGTGGCAGCCAATGCCGGGGCCGATATTTTCGAAATGACCAGGGCAAAGTCGATCGAAGAGCGCAGCGGCAAGGTCGTTATCGAAACCGAACGCGGCACGATCACTGCCAACAGGGCGCTGATTGCCTGTAACGGCCATATCGGCAATCTGGAGCCGATCACGGCAAGCCATGTGATGCCGATCCGTTCCTTCATCGGTGCCACGGTGCCTCTCGACCAGTTTCCCAATGTCATCCCCGGCGGCGAAGCGGTGGCGGATTCGCGTTTCGTCGTGCGCTATTTCCGCAAAATGAAGGACGGACGGCTGCTCTTCGGCGGACGCGAGGCCTATACGGCGGACAATCCGCGTGACATCTCGCAGCATATCCGTCGGCAGATTGCCGAAATCTATCCCGCATTGAAAGATATCGAGATCACTCATGCCTGGGGCGGCTCGGTCGGCATCACCATGCCCCGCCAGCCGTTTGTGCGCGAGGTCATGCCCGGCGTGACCTCGATCGGCGGTTATTCCGGCCACGGCGTCATGCTGTCAAATTACTGTGGCAAGCTTTACGCAGAAATGGCGCTAGGAAAATCGGCCGATCTCGATCTCTTCAAGGCGCTCGATATTCCTGCCTTTCCGGGCGGCGCGCGCATGCGGGCGCCGCTGCTTTTCCTTGCCTTGTCGTGGTTCGCCCTCCGCGACAAGTTTTAGTTCGATTGCGGATTTCCTCTGCGGGTAATTCGCTTTAAAACCGATGACCGAGAGATTCATTGCACCGCACACTGGCTTTTTTAAATCGATTAGATTAAAACGGCCACCAACCAAGCCTGATTGAGAGACAAGCTCATGAGCAGCCAGATCATTCCCGTTGAGCCTTTTGATTACGTCGTCTTTGGCGGCAGCGGCGACCTTGCCGAACGCAAGCTTCTGCCCGCGCTGTATCATCGCCAGATCGAGGGCCAGTTCTCCGAGCCGACCCGTGTCATCGGCGCTTCGCGCAGCCCGCTTTCGCATGAGGAATACCGCAAGTTCGCCAAGGACGCGCTCAAGGAACACCTGAAGAAGGGCGAATATGACGAGGCGGAAGTCGAAAAGTTCTGCTCCCGTCTCTTCTATGTTTCCGTCGATGCCCGCACGGATAGCGGCTGGGATCAGCTGAAGAAGCTGCTCGACGAGGGCAAGGACCGGGTTCGCGCCTTTTACCTCGCCGTCGCTCCAGGCATCTTCGGCGACATCTCGCAGAAGATCCACGACCACAAGCTGATCACCAAATCGACCCGCATCGTCGTCGAAAAGCCGATCGGCCGTGACCTCGCCTCAGCCTTGCAGCTCAACGACAGTATCGGCCGCGCCTTCAAGGAAGAGCAGATCTTCCGCATCGACCACTATCTCGGCAAGGAGACGGTGCAAAACCTGATGGCGCTGCGCTTTGCCAACGCGCTCTATGAGCCGCTGTGGAACGCCAACTATATCGACCACATCCAGATCACCGTTGCCGAAGCCGTCGGCCTCGAAGGCCGCGCCGGTTATTACGATACGGCCGGTGCGCTGCGCGACATGGTGCAGAACCACATCCTGCAGCTTCTCTGCCTGACCGCGATGGAAGTTCCTTCCTCGATGGATTCGGAAGCCGTTCGCGACGAAAAGCTTAAAGTTCTGCGCGCGCTGAAGCCAATCAACGCCTCCAACGTCGAGCAGGCCACGGTTCGCGGCCAGTACCGCGCCGGCGCTTCCGGCAGCGGCCCGGTCAAGGGCTATCTCGAAGAGCTGGAAGGCGGCGTTTCCAACACGGAAACCTTCGTCGCTATCAAGGCCGAAATTAACAATTGGCGCTGGGCAGGCGTTCCCTTCTACATCCGTACCGGCAAGCGTCTTGCCGGGCGCATGTCGGAAATCGTCATCACCTTCAAGCCGATCCCGCATGCGATCTTCGATCAGGCCGCCGGCCGCATCAGCCAGAACCAGCTCATCATCCGCCTGCAGCCGGATGAAGGCGTCAAGCAGTCGCTGATGATCAAGGATCCGGGTCCGGGCGGCATGCGCCTGCGCAATGTCTCGCTCGACATGAGCTTCGCCCAGGCCTTCAACGTCCGCAATCCTGACGCCTACGAGCGCCTGCTGATGGACGTCATCCGCTCCAACCAGACGCTGTTCATGCGCCGCGACGAAGTCGAAGCGGCATGGCAGTGGGTCGATCCGATCCTGAAGGGTTGGGAATCGACCGGCCAGCAGGTGCAGGGCTACACGGCCGGCACCTGGGGTCCGAGCCAGGCCATCGCGCTCATCGAACGCGACGGCCGCACCTGGCACGACGACATCTAGTCTGAGGTCTGAAGATATGGCATCGACACTGCATTCCTTCGCAAACGCCGCCGAACTCGCCGCCAACCTTGCAGACAGGGTTTCCAGAGCGCTGACGGCAGCCATCGCAGCCCGCGGAGAAGCGAGCATCGCCGTTTCCGGCGGTTCCACGCCGAAAGCTTTCTTCCAGGCGCTTTCGGCGCGCGATATCGACTGGGCCAAGGTGACGATCACACTCGTCGACGAACGCTTCGTGCCCGCCGACAACCCGCGCTCGAACCATCTGCTGGTCGATGCCAATCTTCTCCAGAACAAGGCTAAAGCGGCGCGTTTCGTGCCGCTTTATCAGCCGGCCGCCTCCGTCGAGGAGGCCGCAAGGCTTGCAACGGCAAAGAGCGCCGAGATCGGCATCCCCTTCGATGTCGTCATTCTCGGCATGGGCGGCGACGGCCATACGGCCTCGTTCTTCCCGGGCGGCAACAATCTGAGCGTTGCGCTCGACGCAAAGACGCCGCGCGGTATCATCACCATGGACGCGGAAGGGGCAGGCGAGCCACGCCTGACCTTCACCTTCTCCGCGCTGCAAGATGCCAAACTGCTCATTCTCCACATTGAGGGCGAAGGCAAAAAAGACGTTCTCGCCAAGGCGGAAGGTAACGGCGAAGAGGCAGAAATGCCGATCCGTGCCATTCTGCGCCGGGCCACTTCCCCGGTCGAGATCTACTGGGCTCCCTGATACGGCCTGAAGGGCCGCCGGAGCCGGCGAGCAGATAGAAACGAACCAGAACAAGGCAGGGATTTTCCATGTCCGCTCACGCACGCATTGTTGCGATCACGAATCGCATTGTCGAACGCTCGAAGCCGACCCGCGAGCGCTATTTGGAGCGCCTGCGCGCTGCCGCCTCAAAGGGCGTCAACCGTTCCGTTCTCGGCTGCGCCAACCTCGCCCACGGCTTCGCCGTCTGTTCCCCCGCCGAGAAGGATGCACTTGCGGGCGACCGCGTGCCCAATCTCGGCATCATCACCGCCTACAATGATATGCTCTCGGCCCACCAGCCGTTCGAGACCTATCCGGCGATCATCCGCGAGGCGGCAGCGCAGGCCGGCGGTATCGCACAGGTCGCAGGCGGTGTACCGGCCATGTGCGACGGCGTCACCCAGGGCCAGCCGGGCATGGAGCTTTCGCTCTTTTCGCGCGATCTGATCGCCATGGCGGCCGGTGTCGGCCTGTCGCATAACATGTTCGATGCTGCGCTCTTCCTTGGCGTCTGCGACAAGATCGTGCCCGGTCTCATGATCGCTGCCCTCTCCTTCGGCCACCTGCCGTCGATCTTCATTCCAGCCGGACCGATGACGACAGGCTTGGCGAACGACGAGAAGTCGCGCGTGCGCCAGCTCTTCGCCGAAGGCAAGGTCGGCCGCGCGGAACTCTTGGAAGCCGAATCCAAGTCCTATCACGGCCCAGGCACCTGCACCTTCTACGGTACGGCCAATTCCAACCAGATGCTGATGGAGATCATGGGCTTCCATATGCCCGGCTCCTCCTTCATCAACCCTGGCACTCCATTGCGCGAAGCGCTGACCCGCGAGGCCGCCAAGCGGGCGCTCGCCATTACCGCTCTCGGCAACGAGTTCACGCCAGCTGGCGAGATGATCGACGAACGCTCGATCGTCAACGGCGTCGTCGGCCTGCATGCGACGGGCGGCTCGACGAACCACACCATGCATCTGGTCGCCATGGCGCGCGCCGGCGGCATCGTGCTCACCTGGCAGGATATTGCCGAGCTTTCGGAACTGGTGCCACTGCTTGCCCGCGTCTATCCAAACGGGCTTGCCGACGTGAACCACTTCCAGGCAGCCGGCGGCATGGGCTTCCTCATCAAGGAACTCTTGAAGCAGGGCCTGGTGCATGACGACGTGCGCACCGTCTTCGGTCACGGGCTGCAGGCCTATACGGTCGACGCGCAGCTTGGTGACAATGGCGCTGTCGTGCGCCAGCCCTCGCCGGAAAAGAGCCATGATCCGAAGGTGCTTGCCAGCATCGAGACGCCCTTCCAGGCGAATGGCGGCTTGAAAATGCTGCGCGGCAATCTCGGCAAGGCGGTCATCAAGATTTCCGCCGTCAAGCCCGAGCGCCACATCATCGAAGCACCGGCGGTCATCTTCCACAGCCAGCAGGAGCTGCAGGACGCTTTCAAGGAAGGCAAGCTCAACCGCGACTTCATCGCCGTCGTGCGCTTCCAGGGCCCGAAGGCCAATGGTATGCCGGAACTGCACAAGCTGACGCCACCACTCGGCGTGCTGCAGGATCGCGGCTTCCGCGTGGCGCTCTTGACCGATGGGCGCATGTCCGGCGCATCCGGCAAGGTGCCGGCGGCAATCCACGTCACACCGGAAGCGGTCGACGGCGGCCCGATCGCCCGCATCAAGGACGGCGATATCATCCGCCTCGACGCGATCAAGGGTACGCTCGAAGTTCTCGTCGATGCCGCCGACATGGCCGAGCGCGAACCTGTAACCATCGATCTTTCGGACAACGAATTCGGCATGGGCCGCGAGCTTTTCGCGCCGTTCCGCCACGCGGTCGGCCCCTCCGACCAGGGTGCCAGCGTGCTTTTCCACGCCCACTGACATCGTCATCGATATAAAAGAAAAACCCGCGGCCGGAACCGCGGGTTTTTCATATCCAGCGAGACGCGAGACTGTTACGCGCGGATATCGAGGACGTAATCCTTGTGAGCCGGGTGCGTGCTGTAGACGAAGATCTTGTTCAATTCCTTCTGCGTCAGCAGGCGCAGGAAGCGAACTTCGATCGTGTTGTTCGGGAAGGTCTTCATCAGCAGGCAACCCACCTTGGTGATGCGGGCGTCCGGAATATCGAGATAGAATTGCTTCGGCAGGGTATACTGCGTGAGGATCGCGAGGATCGCGCTGCTCATGGATATACGGACAATATCGCAGCGGCGCGAGGCGGCATGCATGACGCCCTTTTCCGTATATTCGATGCGCGCGGCGTTCATCGTGTCTTCCATCTTGAACCGCGATTCGCGGTCGTACATGAAAGATTCTTCCTTCGCCAGGAAGTGCGATTTCGGAGGTGTTGGATTCGATGCGGCCATAGCCCTGGTTCCCTCAGTCGTAATGGGAAAAAGGCTAGCACCGCATATTTAACAGAAAGTAAGAATCCCTCCCCTGCACAGCCTCAAGAGGAAGGATTCCACCAAAAATGGATGGTCATTTCCTATAGGTGTGACCCGACGCATCGAAGAGGTGCAGCTTCTGCCGATCGGCGACAAAATGCATCTTCTGGCCGCGCTTCACATCATAGATGCCGGGCAGCTTGACGATGATCGGCTCACCCTGAACCAGGCCTTCGATATAGAGCAACGTCACTTCACCGAGCTGCTCGACGATCGAAACTTCGCCCTCGAAGAGATAGTCCTCATCAGGGCTTGCAATGCGCAGATCTTCGGGGCGAACGCCGAAGCTAGCCTGCTTGCCCTTCTCGGATGCGGCCGTTGCGATATTGAGTGTCACAGATTTGCCGCCCGTCAGCGTCACCGTCGTGTTGTCGCCGGCGCCGGTGATCGTTGCGGGAATGATGTTCATGGCCGGAGAGCCGATGAACTTGGCGACGAAAAGGTTTGCCGGGCGCTCGTAAAGATCCAGCGGCGCACCGACCTGCTCGATATTGCCGGCGGAGAGGACGACGATGCGGTCTGCCAGCGTCATCGCCTCGACCTGGTCGTGCGTGACATAGATCATTGTCGTATCGGCCATCTGCTCGTTCAGGCGGGCGATCTCGATACGGGTTGCGACGCGCAGTGCCGCATCGAGGTTCGACAGCGGCTCGTCGAAGAGGAAGACCTTCGGATTGCGGCAGATGGCGCGGCCGATCGCCACGCGCTGGCGCTGGCCGCCCGAGAGCGCCTTCGGCAGGCGGTCGAGATATTTGGTCAGCTGCAGGCTTTCGGCGGCTTCCCGCACGCGGCGGTCGATCTCCTGCTTGCTCTCGCCGGCGATCTTCATGCCGAAGGCCATGTTGTCGAAAACAGTCATGTGCGGATAGAGCGCGTAGGACTGGAACACCATGGCGATGCCGCGCTTGGAGGGCGGCACGTCATTGACGAGCATGCCGTCGATGTACATCTCCCCGCCAGTGATGTTCTCCAGGCCGGCGATCATGCGCAGAAGCGTGGACTTGCCGCAGCCGGAGGGGCCGACGAAAACGATGAATTCGCCCTGGTTGATCTCCAGGTCGATGCCGTGGAGCACGTCCACGGAGCCATAGGATTTGCGGATATCCTTAAGCGTCAGTCCAGTCATTTTCCTCTCCCCTCCTGATCCTTAAGCGAGGCGGGCGAAATACGCCCCCCAGGCCGGAATATCGATCTTGTCGCCGTAATTGTTGCTGGTAAAGCCGTGGCCCGCCAGAGCCTGCCATTCGCCCGCCGGCAGGGTCACATTGGTTTCCGCCGCTCCCATATTGAAGATGCAGAGCAGCGTCTCGTTGCCGAATTCGCGGGTGAAGATCAGTGCGTCATCCTGCGGATCCTCGAACTCGATCTCGCCCTTGGCGAAAGCCGGGTACTGCTTGCGGAAGGCGATGAAGCGGCGGTAGTGCTCCAGCACGGAATTCTCGTCGCCCTGCTGCACACTGACGGCGCGCAGGATGTGCTCGACCGGCACCGGCAACCAGGGCTTGACCGTCGAGAAACCACCCTGGGCAACCTGGCTGTCCCAGACCATCGGCGTACGGCAACCATCACGGCCCTTGAATTCGGGCCAGAACTGGATGCCGTAGGGATCCTGCAGGTCCTGATAGGCGAGATCGGCTTCGGTGAGGGCAAGCTCCTCACCCTGATAGATGCAGACAGAACCGCGCAGCGTCATCAGCAACGAGGCATAGAGCTTGGCAAAGGCATCGTGATCGGCAACCAACGCACCCCAGCGGCTGACATGGCGCATCACGTCATGGTTTGAGAAGGCCCAGCAGGCCCAGCCATCGGGAGCGGCCGCACCGAAATCCTTCATGACTTCCTCGACACGCTCAGGCGTAAGCGGATCGGGCGCCAGGAATTCAAAGGCGTAGCACATGTGCATCTTGTCATTGCCGGACGTATATTCGCCGACGATTTCGAGACCGCGCTGGCTGTCGCCCACTTCGCCGACGGCGGCGATTGCCGGGAACTCTTCCAGCACCGCACGGAAGCGCTTCAGAAATTCGAGGTTTTCCGGGCGGTTCTTGTCGTAGAGATGCTCCTGGAAATTATAGGGGTTCACCGCAGGTGCGGTGGAGGCGTTGCGGCGTTCGGGAGCAAGTGCTGGATTGTCGCGCAACAGCTTGTCGTGGAAGTAGAAGTTGATCGTATCGAGGCGGAAGCCGTCGACGCCGCGCTTCAGCCAGAAGCGGACGACATCGAGCAGCCGGTCCTGAACCTCGGGATTATGCAGGTTCATGTCCGGCTGCGAGGTCAGGAAGTTGTGCATGTAATATTGCATGCGCGTCGGATCCCACGCCCATGCTGAGCCACCGAAGATCGACAGCCAGTTGTTCGGCGGGGTGCCATCCGGCTTGGCATCGGCCCAGACATACCAGTCGGCCTTGGCATTGGTCTTGCTCGAGCGGCTTTCGACGAACCAGGGATGCTGGTCGGACGAGTGCGATATGACGAGATCAATCATCACCTTGATGCCGAGACGGTGGGCCTCGGCAATCAGCGTGTCGAAATCGATGAGCGTGCCGAAGATCGCATCGACGTTTTCGTAGTCCGAAACGTCGTAGCCGAAATCGCGCATCGGCGAGGTGAAGAAGGGCGAAATCCAGATCGCGTCGGCACCGAGGCTTGCAATATGCGGCAGGCGGGCGGTGATGCCCTTCAGGTCGCCGATGCCGTCGCCGTTCGAATCCTGGTAGGAGCGCGGATAGATCTGATAGATCACCGCGCCGCGCCACCAGTCCTTGTCGGCGGTCAGAAGGGATTGGGAAGCCACACTCATGGAATATCCTGTTTGAGATTACGTCTTGGGATGGATCAGCCTCCCTTGACCGACCCCGCCAGCAGGCCGCGCACCAGATAACGCTGCAGCGAGAAGAAGACGAGCAGCGGGATGATGATGGTGACGAAGGCGGACGCCGTCAGGATTTCCCAGTTGCCGCCGCGCGAGCCAAGCAGCGCATTCAGCGCTCCTGTCAGCACGAGGTGGTCCTTGTCAGTGCCGAGGAAGACCATAGCCACAAGCAGGTCGTTCCACACCCACAGGAACTGGAAGATCGCGAAGGATGCGAGCGCGGGGAAGGACAGAGGCAAAACAATGCGGGTGAAGATCTCGAAGTCGCTGGCGCCATCGACGCGGGCGGATTCGATGATCTCCTTGGGCAGGCCGGAAATATAGGCCCGCAAGAGATAGATGGCGAGCGGCATGCCGAAGGCGGTATGGGCAAGCCAGATGCCGGGATAGGTCTTCGACGGCTGGTTGATCAGGGAGCCGATCTCATTGTAGAGACGCAAGAGCGGGATGAGCGACATCTGCAACGGCACGACGATGAGGCCGACGACAAGTGCAATCAACAGCGCGCGGCCGGGGAATTCCATCCAGCTTAGCGCATAGGCGGCGAAGGCGGCGATCAGGATCGGGATGATGGTCGCCGGAATGGTCACGGTCAGGGAGTTGATGAAGGACTGGCCGATGCCTTCGCTCGTCAGAACGGTCTTATAGTTCGCCAGCGTGAATTCCGGCGGAGCCGATGCCGCAAGATAGATGCGGCGCGGGCGTTCATCGGGCGCGAATGCGGCATTCTTCATGTAGCGGTAGCTGCCATCGCTATTGATGAGCAGGCTTTCGCCTTCGCCGAGATCGGCGGTCTGACCGGCTTCGAAGGCCGAGGGCTGCTGCACGCGTACGCCGAAGGCCTTGACCGAACGGCCGGGCTGATCGGCCAGCACATTGCCCGTGATGACGTAGATATCGCCTTCCTGCTTTGCCTGATCTGGCGTGCCAAGGCGTGCGGCCACAGTCTGCGTTGAACCGGCAAAGGCGGTCCACCAGCCGGAAACGGTGATCTGGTCCTTGTCGCGGAGCGCACTGACGAAGATGCCGAGTGTGGGCACCAGCCAGATGATGACGATGACGAGAACGCAGAAGTGGACGAAGAGACGGGCGGGGCCGATCTTGAAATAGCTTGCAGCTGTCGTCATCTCAGCGTCCCTTCAGTTCGGCGTTGGCGCGGCGCACGTTCCACACCATGATCGGCGTGACGGCGAGCATGATGATGATGGCGATGACGGCACTTCGGCCGGAATCGCCGCCGCCGCGGAACAGCCAGTTGAACATCAGGTTCGCCAGCACCATGGTCTGCCACTGGCCGTTGGTCATGGTGAGCACGATATCGAAGACCTTGAGGACAAGGATGGTGATCGTCGTCCAGACGACGGCGATCGTGCCCCAGATCTGCGGCACCATGATGCGCCAGAAGATCTGCCAGCCATTGGCGCCGTCGATAACAGCAGCCTCAATCGTCTCTTCCGGGATACCGCGAAGGGCGGCCGAGAGGATGACCATGGCAAAGCCGGTCTGGATCCAGACCAGGATCACCATCAGGAAGAAATTGTTCCAGAAGGGAACGGAAATCCAGACCTCAGGCGTGCCACCGAATGTCTGCACGATGGCGTTCAGGAGGCCAATCTGCACATCGTTGCCGCCGCGGTATTCATAGATGAACTTCCAGATGACGGAAGCGCCGACGAAGGAGATCGCCATCGGCATGAAGACGATACTCTTGGCGATATTGCCCCACCAGATGCGGTCGGTCATGACGGCGATAACAAGGCCGAAGAAGGTGCAGCAGGCGGGCACGACGGCGAGCCAGAGAATGTTGTTGAAGATCGACTGGCGGAATTCGCGGTCGTTCAAAGCCCAGAGGTAGTTCTGCGCGCCGACGAACTCGTTGCCCGACCGGTCGTAGAAAGACAGGATGAAGGTCGCGACAACAGGATAGACGAGGTAGACGATCAGCAGGAAGAGCGCCGGGAAGAGAAACAGCCAGGGCCGGATCATCGCGCGCCGGTTCAGATTGCGCGAAGCCTGACGGATATCACCGTCCTTCACCGGCAAAGCGAGATCGAGGATCTTGTTCGAGAAAAAGAAATAGGCCGAGCATGCGAAAACGGCGACGACCACGACGCCCAAAGCGGACACTATCTGCAACAGCATTTCGTCCCTCCCCTGCTTCCCTGTCTTATTCTGAAGGGTTAATGCCGGATAGCGTCAATATTGCTTGTGCGTTTGACCACAGAAGCCGGCACAACCGGGCTCCCCCTCTGGAACCCGGCCATTCATTCCGGTGATGCCGCCGGTTGCCCGGCGGCACGAAATGGCAGGAAATTACTTGATGCCGTCCCAGGCGCTCTGGATTTCGGCTGCAGCGTCCTGAGCGGACTTGCCGCCGACGAAATCGACCATGCCGGTCCAGAAGGCGCCGGCGCCGATCTTACCGGGCATCAGGTCCGAACCGTCGAAGCGGAAGGTGGTGGCCGAGGTCAGGATCTCGCCTTCCTTCTTCATCTGCGGGTTGGCGTAAGCATCGACGTTGACGCCCTTGTACGGGGTCAGGAAGCTCGACTGCGCCATCCAGAGCTCATGAGCGACCGGCGTCTTCAGGAAGTCGACGAAGGCGCGGGCCGTCGGAGAATCCTTGGCGATGGTGACGAGCGTGCCTGCACCCAGAACCGGCTTGCCGAGATCGGCATGTGCGGCATAGGTCGGCATGTAGAAGAAGTCTGCATCGGTCCCGAGCTTCGTTCCCTCAGGGAAGAAGGACGGGATGAACGAAGCCTGGTGGTGCAGGTAGCACTTCGGCGGAACGGCGAAGAGGCCCTTCGGGCTATCGCGGAAGTCGGTCGAAGCAACGGCTGCAACGCCGCCGTCGACATACTTTTCGTTCTTGGCGAACTTACCGAATTCATCGATTGCGGCCACAACGGCCGGATCGGTGAACTTCACTTCATTGGTGGTCCACTTGTCGTAGACGTCAGGCTTCTGCGTGCGCAGCATGATGTCTTCGACCCAGTCGGTCGCCGGCCAGCCGGTCGCACCGCCGGAACCCAGACCGATGCACCAGGGAACGCCGCCGTCCTTGACGATCTGGTCGGTCAGAGCGTGCAACTCTTCCATGGTCGTCGGAACCTTGTAGCCCGCTTCCTGGAAGTTTTCCGGCACATACCAGACGAGCGACTTCACGTCGGCCTTATAAGGGAAAGCATAGAAGGCTTCCTTGCCGTCCTTGCCCTTGTAGGTACCGTAGCCGACCCAGCTGTCGCCGGCGCCGTAATTATCCTTGACCCACTTGGACGTATCGTCGCCGAGCGGCGTCAGATAACCTTTGCCGGCGAGATCGGCCAGGAGACCGGGCTGCGGCAGGATGGCGATATTCGGCGGGGAGCCTGCCTGCGTATCGATGACGATCTGCTGCTCGTAGTTTTCAGAGGAGGAATATTTGGCGTCGATGCCGGTCGCCTCGACGAAGTAGGCGAGAATGCTCTGGAAGAAGGCTTCGTCTTCGCCGCGCCAGGGGCCAAAGATCGTCAGCTGCTGACCCTTCAGGTCGGCATGGACAGACTTGAAGTCATCATAGCTCTTCCAGTTGAACTTGGAATCCTGGCCCGGCGGGAATTTCAGATCCGCGGCCGATGCAGCGCCGGCAAAAAGCGCCGCAAGTGCAACGCCCATCAAGAATGACTTTTTCATGTGATCAACCTCCCATCACAATCCGATAGCGCAGAATTTCATTCAAAGGAAATCTCAAAGCGCTTTGACAACGCAACTCATTCACTTTCAGCAGAATGAAGTCAAGCCATTTTGCGAAAACAGCAGGAATACGGCCGCTATATCGCGTTGCAGCAAGGCTTAATGGGGAATATGGAGCGATTTTTCTTGAGTCAAGCGCAGCAGATGCTACATATTTGAAAGCGCTTTGGAAGCCATTGGGAGGCGGCGGCCACTATTTGACGGCCACAGGGCAGGCCGGGAGGAAGCATAGCAGGTGAATCTCAAACAGCTATCGGAATTGCTGGGGCTTTCGCAGACAACTGTGAGCCGCGCGCTTAACGGCTATCCCGAGGTCAACGAGGATACCCGGGAACGCGTGCTCCGGGCAGTCAAGGAAACCGGATACCGGCCGAACAAGGCGGCCCAGCGGCTTGCGACCGGCAAGGCCGGTTCGATTGGCCTCGTCATGCCGACGGCACCCGGCCATCAGTCGGATGTGCATTTCGGCGAGTTCCTGACCGGCCTCGGCGAGGAAGCGGTGCGCCACGACTTTCACTTCGTCATCATGCCGGCGGACCCGGATGATGAGGTCGCAGCACTGCGGCGCCTCGCGATCAGCGGCAATGTGGATGCGCTCTTCGTGGCCTATATGCGCGGCCATGACCCGCGGCTCGCCATGCTGAAATCGCTCTCCATGCCCTTTGTCGTGCATGGCCGTTCCTTCGGTACGGAGCCCGACTATCCCTATCTCGACATCGACAATGAAGCGGCTTTCAACGATGCGACGCGGCTGTTGCTGCAGCTTGGCCATACGCGCTTTGCGCTGATGAACGGGCCGGCGTATCTCGACTTCGCCATCCGCCGCAGGAACGGCGTCGTCGCAGCCCTTGCCGAACGCGGGCTGGAGCTTGCCGAGGATTGTACGAGCCATAGCGTCATGTCGGACGAGGAAGGGCTGATCGCCATGGAGCGCTTCCTGCAGCTTCCCGAGCGGCCGACCGCCATCCTGTGTTCCAGTACGGTTCTGGCGCTCGGCGCGATCCGGGCCGTCAATCAAGCCGGGCTGAAGCTTGGCGATGATATCTCGCTCATCGCCCATGATGACGTGCTGCCGCTCTTGAAGCCGGAAAATTTCTCCGTACCGCTGACGACGACCCGCTCGTCGCTCCGGGCCGCCGGCGTGCGCATCGCCCAGCGGCTGATCGGCACGGTCAAGCAGGCCGGCCCCTTTCCCGAACAGGAACTCTGGAAAACCGAGCTGATTGTCAGGGCCTCGACAGGCCCTGCCCCGCAGGATTGATCAGAATATCGGCGGCGTCAGCCCTGCCGAACGATGGGCGGCAATCACGGTGTTGGCCATCAGCATGGCGATCGTCATCGGGCCGACGCCACCGGGAACCGGGGTGATGACGGCAGCAACCGGAGAAACCTCGGCAAAGGCGACGTCGCCGACGAGGCGGGTCTTGCCCTCGCCGCGCTCGGGTGCCGCGATGCGGTTGATGCCAACATCGATGACGGTGGCGCCGGGCTTGACCCAATCAGCCCTGACCATTTCCGGACGGCCCACGGCCGCCACGAGGATATCGGCGTTGCGGCAGATGCCGGCGAGGTTCTTCGTGCGCGAATGGGCGATGGTGACCGTCGCATTGGCATTCAGCAGAAGCTGCGCCATCGGCTTGCCAAACAGGTTGGAGCGGCCGACGACGACAGCATTGAGGCCGGACAGGTCCTCACCATGGGTGCGGCGCACGAACACCATGGCGCCGGCCGGCGTGCAGGAAACGAGGCCGGTCTTCAGATCGCCGGTCGCAAGCTTGCCGGCATTGACGACGCTCAGGCCATCGACGTCCTTCTCCGGCAGGATCGACTGGATGATCGGCTCGCTGTCGAGATGTTTGGGCAGCGGCAGCTGCACGAGAATGCCATGGATCGACGGATCGGCATTGAGCGACGCGACGAGGGCTGCAAGTTCCTCCTGGCTGGTCTCGGCTGGCAGCGTGTGCTGGACGGATTTGAAGCCGCATTCCTTGGCCATGCGGCTCTTGGAGCTGACATAGGTGTGGCTCGCCGGATCGTCGCCGACAATGATGACCGCAAGGCCCGCCTGGACGCCTTTGGCGGCTTCTAGCGCAGTATTTGCCGATTTCACGGTTTCGATGACCGATACCGCTACTTCCTTGCCGTCAATGACCTTGACCATGGCTCAGCCCATGCGCTCGGAGGCGTAGCTGCCCGGGCTTGCCGGGAAGACGACGGTACGGTTGCCGTTGATGAAGGTACGGTGGTGGATATGGGCGTGGATGGCGCGCGCTAGCACCTGGCTTTCGACATCGCGGCCGATCGAAACGTAGTCATCAGGGCTCTGAGCGTGGGTGATACGAGCCGTGTCCTGCTCGATAATCGGGCCTTCATCAAGGTCGGCTGTCACATAATGCGCCGTGGCACCGATCAGCTTCACACCACGTTGATAGGCCTGCTTGTAAGGGTTAGCCCCCTTGAAGCTCGGCAGGAAGGAATGGTGGATATTGATGATCCGGCCGGACATCTTCTGGCACATCTCGTCTGACAGGATCTGCATGTAGCGGGCCAGCACGATCAGTTCCGTGCCGGTCTGCTCAGCCACTTCCATGATATGGGCTTCCGCCTGCACCTTGTTGGCCTTGGTGACGGGAATATGGTGGAAGGGAATATCGTGGTTGACGACAACCTTCTGGTAATCGAAATGGTTGGAGACGACGCCGACGATATCGATCGGCAGCGCGCCGATCTTCCAGCGGTAGAGCAGGTCGTTGAGACAATGGCCGAAGCGCGACACCATGAGCAGCACCTTCATGCGTTTCTCGCTGTCATGGAAATCATAAGTCATGCCGAAGCGCGTGGCGATGCTGGTGAAGCCGGCGCGGATATCGGCCTCGGAGATGCCTTCTTCGGAAATGAAGGAGACGCGCATGAAGAACTGGCCGGTGTCCAGATCGTCGAATTGCGAGCTGTCGACGATGTTGCAGCCCTGTTCGGCGAGATACCCCGAGATCGCCGCAACGATGCCGCGCGTCGACTTGCAGGATACCGTCAGTACGTAGCTCTTCATGCCATCTCTTCCTTCGTCACTTGAAGCATAGGTCACCAGCCGGGCCGGTGCGTTGATGCTCCGGCCCGTAGGCGCGTGATGTCAAAACCTCAACCGGTCGGCTCAGATATCGAGCGTGCTGTCGCGTTCCCACTGGGTGAAATGCGAGCAGAAGGCATTCCATTCCTGGTGCTTAAGCTTGAGATAGGCGGCGGAGAACTCGGTTCCGATCGCAGCCTTCAGACCCTCGTCGGCATCATAGGCACGCAGCGCATCGAGCAGGTTCAATGGCAGGCGCGGCGCATCCTTGACCAGATGGCCTTCCGCATACATGTCGATATTGTGATGCGGACCGGGATCTGCCTTGCTGTGCAGCCCGTCAAGGCCGGCGGCGATGATGATTGCCTGCAGCAGGTAGGGGTTGACCGCACCATCAGGCAGGCGCAGCTCGAAGCGGCCGGGGCCCGGCACGCGCACCATGTGGGTGCGGTTGTTGCCGGTCCAGGTCACCGTATTCGGCGACCAGGTGGCGCCCGAGGTCGTGCGCGGCGCATTGATGCGCTTATAGGAATTGACGGTCGGGTTGGTGATCGCGGCAAGTGCGGAGGCATGTTTCATGATGCCGCCGAGGAAGTGCCTGCCTTCCGCCGACAGGCCGAATTCGGCTGTCCTGTCGGCGAAGACGTTGACCTTGCCATCATTGTCCCAGACCGAGATATGGCAATGGCAGCCATTGCCGGTCAGGCCTTTGAAGGGCTTCGGCATGAAGGTGGCGCGAAGCCCGTGCTTTTCGGCAATCGACTTGACCATGAACTTGAAGAAGGAATGCTTGTCTGCTGTCTTCAGCGCGTCGTCGAATTCCCAGTTCATCTCGAACTGGCCGTTGGCATCCTCGTGGTCGTTCTGGTAGGCGCCCCAGCCGAGCTCCAGCATATAGTCGCAGATCTCGGCGATGACGTCGTAGCGGCGCATGACGGCCTGCTGGTCGTAGCAGGGCTTTTCAGCCGTGTCGCGGCCATCGGAAATCTGTTCGCCGTCGGCAGTGATCAAGAAGAATTCGGCCTCGACGCCGGTCTTGACCCGCTTGCCCGCCGCTTCGGCTTTATTGACGAGCTTCTTCAGCACATTGCGCGGCGCCTGCCCCACGAGCGTGCCCTCCATCATGCAATCGGCGGCTACCCAGGCGACGTCCTTCTTCCAGGGAAGCTGGATGACGGAGGTAGCATCGGGAACAGCAAAGAGGTCGGGATGGGCGGGTGTCATGTCGAGCCAGGTGGCAAACCCGGCAAAACCCGCGCCCTCTTCCTGCATGCCGGCAATCGCCTGCGCCGGCACCAGCTTGGCGCGCTGGCCGGAGAAGAGGTCAGTATAGCTGATCATGAAATATTTGATGCCTTTGTCTTTCGCAAAAGCAGCAAGGTCCAGTGTCATTCTCGTTCCCCTTTGGATTTCTCAGAGACACTTTGGTTATGGATGCGAAGCGGCCGGACTTTTTTGCCCGGCCGGTAGAAATCAGTAGCCTCCCTTGCCCGGTATCCAGCTCGTTCCCGCGAGCGGTACCTGCGCCATCGCAGAAGCCTCGATCGTCAATGCGCAGAGGTCTTCCGGTTCCAGATTGTGGACATGGTTCTTGCCGCAGGCGCGCGCGATCGTCTGCGCCTCCAGCGCCATGACCTTGAGGTAATTGGCGAGGCGGCGACCGGCGGCGACCGGATCGACGCGCTTCATCAGCTCCGGATTCTGCGTGGTGATGCCGGCCGGATCCTTGCCTTCGTGCCAGTCATCATAGGCTGCCGCCGTCGTGTGCAGCGCCTCATATTCGGCCGCCCAGCGCGGATCGTTCTCACCGATGGCGATGAGGGCGGCCGTGCCGATGGAGACGGCATCGGCCCCGAGCGCCAGGGCCTTCGCCACGTCGGCGCCGTTCCTGATGCCGCCGGAGACGATCAGCTGCACCTTGCGGTGCATGCCGAGGTCCTGGAGCGCCTGCACCGCCGGGCGGATACAGGCGAGTGTCGGCATGCCGACATGCTCGATGAAGACTTCCTGCGTCGCCGCAGTCCCACCTTGCATGCCGTCGAGCACGACGACGTCAGCGCCGGCCTTCACGGCAAGCGCCGTATCGTAATAGGGACGCGCACCGCCGACCTTCACATAGATCGGCTTTTCCCAGTTGGTGATCTCTCGCAGTTCGAGGATCTTGATCTCGAGGTCGTCGGGGCCGGTCCAGTCGGGATGACGGCTTGCCGAACGCTGGTCGATACCCTTCGGCAGGGTGCGCATCTCGGCGACGCGATCGGAAATCTTCTGGCCGAGCAGCATGCCGCCGCCACCGGGCTTGGCGCCCTGGCCGACGACGATCTCGATCGCGTCGCAGCGGCGCAGGTCCCGTGGGTTCATGCCGTAGCGCGACGGCAGATACTGGTAGACGAGCGTCTGCGAATGACCGCGCTCCTCCTCCGTCATGCCGCCGTCCCCCGTTGTCGTCGAGGTACCGGCAATCGTGGCACCGCGTCCAAGCGCTTCCTTGGCCGGGCCGGAAAGCGAGCCGAAGCTCATGCCGGCAATCGTGATCGGAATCTTGAGCTCGATCGGTTTTTTGGCGTAACGCGAACCGAGCACGACGTTTGTGCCGCATTTCTCGCGGTAACCTTCGAGCGGATAACGCGAGATCGAGGCCCCGAGGAACAGGAGGTCGTCGAAATGCGGCAGCTTGCGCTTGGCGCCGCCGCCGCGGATATCATAGATGCCGGTCGCCGCAGCGCGGCGGATTTCCGACATCGTGTATTCGTCGAAGGTTGCCGAAAGGCGAGGCTTCGTGGGCGGGTTGTGATAGCTCATGGAAAACCTCGATAAGATTCAATAGGCTTCGGCATTGTCGACGTTGAAATTGTAGAGTTTACGGGACGAGCCGTAGCGGCTGAACTCCTCCGGTCGCACATCGGTGATGCCGGCCTTTGCAAGCAGTGCGGCGAGAAGCTCGATATGTTCGCTTCGCATTTCCTTTTCGATGCAGTCCGCGCCCAGGCTCTCGACCTTACCGCGCACGAAGATGCGGGCCTCGTAGAGGGAATCGCCGAGCGCCTCGCCCGCATCGCCGAGTACGACGAGGTTGCCGGCCTGCGCCATGAAGGCGGACATGTGGCCGATATTGCCGCGCACGACGATGTCGATGCCCTTCATCGAGATGCCACAGCGCGAGGAGGCATTGCCCTCGATGACGAGCAATCCGCCACAGCCGGTGGCACCGGCATACTGGCTGGCGTCACCCTTGATGGTGATACGTCCGGACATCATGTTTTCGGCGACACCAGGGCCGGCAGAGCCGTGCACGGTGATGACAGCTTCCTCGTTCATGCCACCGCAATAGTAGCCGACGCTGCCATGGATATCGATGCTGACGGGCGCATGCACGCCTGACGCAACGGCATGATGGCCACGCGGATTGACGACATCGAACTGCAGGTCGTTGTCGCCCGGCGCAATGTCATGCAGGGCCTGGTTGAGGTCACGAAGCGGGGTCACCGCAAGATCGAATGTGGGCATGAAATCGTCCTGAAATGAAATCGAGCCGATGGGGTGAGGGCAGCCGCAGCAGCCCTCAGCGTTCCCAGAAATAGACAGTCGCAGGCTCCGGCTCCCAGACGCGCGCGGCCTCGATGCCGGGCAGGCTGACGAGCGCGCGGTATTCCGAGCCGAATGCGACGTAACGGTCGGTCTCTGCCATGACAGCAGGCTTGCAGGCGATCGCATCGCGCACGACGCCGAAGCCGGACTTGGTGCCGACGACGAAGGTGAAGAAACCATCGAGATCATCAACGGCGCCTTCGAGCGCCTCGCCGAGATTCTTGCCCTTGGCCATTTCGGCGGTCAGGTAGGCAGCGGCAACTTCCGTGTCATTCTCGGTCTCGAAGGTCATGCCTTCGCGCTTCAGTTCACGGCGCAGGTTGTTGTGGTTGGAGAGCGAGCCGTTGTGGACGAGGCACTGGTCGGAACCGGTGGAAAAGGGATGGGCACCGAGCGTCGTGACTGCCGATTCCGTCGCCATGCGGGTATGGCCGATGCCATGTGTTCCAGCCATGGAGATAACTGAGAAACGGGAAACGACGTCCTTCGGCAGGCCGGTTTCCTTGTAGATCTCGATCGCGTCGCCGCTGCTCATAATACGGATGTCGGGGCGCAGCTCGGCGATGGCGGCACGGCCCTCTTCGAGCATGTCCTTCGGCAGGGTGACGACGGCATGGGTGCTCTTGATGTCGATTGAGACCTCCGTGCCGAGTTCCTTCTCCAGCTCGACCTGAAGACCGGAGAAATCCTTCTTCGGCTTGGCGGACTGGACGGTGATCTTGGCGCTGTCGCCACTGCTTGCGCCATAGATTGCAATGCCTGCGCTATCAGGCCCGCGGTCCGTCATCGTCACCAGCATGGATGACAGCATCGCGCCGAGCTCCGGCTCCAGGCTTTTGTCCTTCAGGAAGAGACCCACAATTCCGCACATGACAGAACCTCCATTTCGCGTCTGCAAAATGACTATCAGGTCTATTTTAGGTTTTCAACCTGCAGGAATATTTTTTTCTTTTAAGGCAAGTCAGTCATTTTTGCCGCGCTGCGGATAGCTGATGATGGAAAGATAGCGGCTCGGCAATTTCACAAGTTTTTCCGGCCCGTGCGGGGCATCGGCATCGAAGAACAGGCTGTCGCCCGGCTGCATCGGGAAAAGCTGGTCGCCATGGCGATAGACAACCTCTCCGTCCAGCATGTAGATCATCTCCATGCCCTCATGCTGGAAGGTCGGAAAGACATCCGAATCCGTCGTCAGCGTGATGAGATAGGGCTCGACGATCACGCCGCTGCTGTTGTTGTCGATATGGCCGAGCAGATTATACTGATGGCCGGCGCGCGTGCCGCGCCGCTCAAGCTCGATGCCCTGCCCCGCCTTGACGAAGACAGCGTTGCGCGGCTCCTCGTAACGGCGGAAGAAAGCCGTCAACGGCACGCCGAGGGCGCGCGACAGCGACTGCAAGGTCGTCAGCGACGGTGAAATATTGCCGTTCTCGATCTTCGACAGCATGCCGAGAGAAATGCCGGTCGCAGCGGCGAGATCGGTGACGGTGATGCCGAGCTTCTTGCGATAGGCGCGCACCTCATGGCCGATCGCCATTTCGAGATTGTTTTCCTTCGGCTCGCGCACCGCATGCGGATTCTGGGACAGGGCCTGACGAACCGCATGGGCATGCTCCTGGCTCGACGTTTCATCCAACTTGATCTTCATTCACGGTCCTTCGCACACTCGCTCTTTGCAAGTATCCTATCGCCAGAGTGAAATATTCTCAACCGTGAAGAAAGTCAGAGCTTGCGGACTGAACTCGGGCTGTTGCCGTAGAGGCCGCGAAAGAGGCGTGAAAAATGCGCGGCTCCGGAAAAACCTGTTGCAATGGCGATCTCGGAAATCGACAGCGGGCTCTGCTCGATGAGCCTTCGGGCATGCTGCAGCCTGATGCGTCTGTATTGCTCGATAAAGGTTGTATCGAGATGGGCGGTGAACAGGCGGTCGAGATGGCGCGGCGTCACCCCGGCAATGCGGGCCATGGCTGCGCGGTTGAGCGGCATCTCGATGGTTTCCTCCATCTTTTCCAGGACGCTCAGCAGACCCGGATGATGCACGCCGTAGCGTTCGGTAAGAGAGGCGCGCTGTGGCGCCGTTGGCTCGCCGACCTCGGTGTGCAGGAACCAGTCGCTGACCCGGCGCGCGAAATCCGGCCCCATGCGCTCTGCGATCAGCGCATGCATCATGTCGAGTGGCGCAATGCCGCCCCCACAGGTAATGCGGTTGCCGTCGACGACGAAACGCGCCTGGCGCGGCGACAGGTCCGGAAAGGCTTCGAGGAGCGCCGACGCATGCTCCCAATGGATCGTAAAGTCACGGCCTGTCAGCAGCCCCGCCTCGGCAAGAAGATAGGGACCGCCGGAAATGCCGCCGATGCGCACGCCCTCGCGCGCGAGTTGGCGCAAGCAGGAGAGCACGGTTGGATAGTGCCAGTCGCGCGGCGAACCGCCGGCGCAGACGAAGATAGTGCCGAGCCCAAAACCGCGACCGGGAAGCGCCGCCGCCGGAACGGGCACGCCGCCAGAAGACAATACCGCCTCGCCTTGCGGCGAGAAGCATGAGATGCGGTAGATTTCCCGTCCGGCAAGCAGATTGGCCGCACGCAGCGGTTCGCTCGCCGAGGCGTAGGACATTAGGGCAAATCCCGGCAGAAGAATGAAGCCGATGGAATGCAGGTTTTTTGCTTCTATGGACGTCATGTCCCATTCTTATCGACAAATGTCCTAAACAGGCAAGTCGCACCTCGCCTTTCTGGCATCATGGCACCAGCTCCCACCGGATCTATCCATGCGCTATTCCGCTCTTTCAATCTTCTTAAACGGGTTTCGCGGCAACAAGGGCTGGGCGCCCGCCTGGCGCCAGCCTTCGCCGAAACCGCATTATGACGTCATCATCGTGGGCGGCGGCGGCCACGGACTTTCGACGGCCTACTATCTCGCCAAGACATTCGGCATCACCAATGTCGCCGTGCTGGAGAAGAGCTATCTTGGCTCCGGCAATATCGGGCGCAACACGACGATCATCCGCTCCAATTACCTGCTGCCCGGCAACAACCCCTTCTACGAGTTGTCGATGAAGCTCTGGGAAGGGCTGGAACAGGATTTCAACTTCAACGCCATGGTTTCGCAGCGCGGCGTGCTGAACCTCTTCCATTCCGATGCGCAGCGCGATGCCTATACAAGGCGCGGCAATGCCATGCGCCTGCACGGCGTCGATGCAGAACTCCTCGACCGGGCTGCGGTCCGCAAGATGCTGCCGTTCCTCGATTTCGACAATGCCCGCTTCCCCGTCTTGGGCGGCCTCCGTCAGCCGCGCGGCGGCACGGTGCGCCACGATGCAGTCGCCTGGGGTTATGCCCGTGGCGCCGACAGCCGCGGCGTCGACATCATCACCAATTGCGAGGTCACAAGCATTCGCAGCGAGAATGGCAGGGTGACAGGCGTCGAGACCACCCGGGGCTTCATCGGCTGCGGCAAGCTGGCGCTCGCTGCCGCCGGCAATTCAACCGTGGTCGCCGACATGGCGGGCCTGCGCCTGCCG